>JAISDG010000114.1 GCA_031265015.1 Spirochaetaceae bacterium
AGGCCGTAAGGGCGGGGCTTTGGATGCTCTGGATGCCCCGGATAAGCTCAATGCCCCAGCGGTAGAGGGCGAAGACCGCGGGCAACGCGTCGGCGCTGGAAATGCTGATGTCTGACATAGGGACAGCCTAATGGGCTTGGCCGTTGAGGTCAAGCATGGTCAAAAGCCCTCGTAAAAATTCAGCCGCAGCCGCATGGCCGCGGCCGCCTGGTCCCGGGAGGGAGACTCCTCAGTCCGGGTTGTGGTCAGCAGCATGTCGATCTGGGTCCGCAGGGTTTCCTGGTCAATCGAGGCCATAATAAGGTACTCGTAGACTTCCCCCACGGGGCTTAGGCCGTCGTCGTCGAAAATTCTCTTTTTTATCCAAAAACTGCCTTCCAGGGAGGCCCCTTCGAAGGCGGAATCGGAAGCGTTCTTCACCGCCGCCTCAAAATAGCGGCCGTAGACAGCCCCGGGATTCCCGTTGCCGCCCAAGATAAACCGCGCCTGGATCCGCGCCGAGACCAAGCGGGGAAAATCCCGTGCCATCGAAAATCCCGCGGCCCAAAGCCGCAGGGGCTCCAGGCTGCTTCCGGCCTGCTTGCTGACAAAGACATACCGGCCGGCAAATTCCGGCAGGATTTCCACCCCCGCAAGACCCGCGGCGGCGTACCGGCCCACCCATTCGGGCATATCGTTTTCGTAGTCGATTATTTCAGTGATGCTGTTTCGTTCCCGATACGCCGGCACCGGGCCAAGGTCCACGGAGCTTCCCGGCCCGGAAAAACAGGCTGCTGTCAGGAAAGCGGCGGCGAACAGGACGCAGACGCGGACTGCTTTCATAAGTTGAATTTACAACGCGCTCAGGGATGACGGTTCCTGTTCGGCCCCCGGCTCTTCTTCTTGTGGCAATAAACTCTCCGAAATTCCGGAATCATCATCTTCCTCGTTTTCGGGGACGGCCCGGTCATACGAAAAGGCCAGTTCGTTGAGCGCCATGGTTCCGCCGCCGAAGGCCTCGGTTTCGCCGAAGACCGGCAGTTTAGCGCTCTTCTTATACCCCGCGGGTTTTTCCCCGCCGCCAAGGATGATGGCGCCTTCTCCGCTTATCGGTTTAGCCAGGGCAACGGATAAAGGCCCGGTTGTTTCGGCGGGATTTTCCAAGCGCAGTTCCGCGTCAAAGCGATCCGGGGCAATGGCGAAAACAAGTTCAACCGTGATAAATTCGCCGCCGTTCAAGGGAAGCGATTTCTCCCGGGACGCGTCTTCCGAAGCGATTCGCAGGATCAAAGCGTCCCCCGCCAGGAACAGATCCAGCGCCGCGGTTCCGTCCGCTGTTTCCCCGACGCTCTGCCGATCCGTGGATCTCCGGGGCTGCTCCTGGGGGGCGAAGCGGACGCTCAGGACGGAGCCCTCCGAAAGGGCCGCCAGGTGAAAATACATCCGGCCCGTTCCCTGTTCGCCCTGCGCCAATTTGAAGGGCGTCCCCGGCAGGGTGTAAACATCCTCCCGGCCTACAAAGAGGCTGTATATCTCTTTGAAGGGTATCCAGCGGGGGGGCTGGGCGTACAGGGAAGCCAGCCTCCTCTGGGCATTGTCCACGGCCTTAGCGTCGTCCAGGGTTCCCCAGAATTGATACCAACCGGCAAACTCGCCGGAGGATTCGTTAAATTGCTGTATCCCCTCGGATTTTGAGGACACGGGCAGGGACAGCTCTTTGATTTTCCCCATCATATTTCCGGGGACCCGCTCCCCGCTCAGCAGGGGGAATACCTCGGCGCGGATATTGTGGAAGCCGGTTTTCTCCGGGGTTTTCCAAAAAAGATAATCCGCCCCGCCGGACACCCGGCCCTGGGCGAGGATCTTCTTGCCGTTGTGCCAGATAACGTAGGGGTCCAGCCGCTCGTCGGCCTTTATTTCGGTTTTCAACATCACGTTGATTCCCATGGGGATAAGCTGCCCCCGGGTGGTGACCGCCATCGGCAGGAAGCTCTGAATGTCCTCCAGGGTGAATTTCGCGTCCCCCAGGAAGTAAATGGGCTTGAAGGTTCTGTAGAGAATCACGTCCGTCCCTTTTCCCATCACCTGGAAGACCAGGTTGTACCGGCCTATCTCGATATCCTCGGTGATCCGGAACATCGGAAGGTACTGATCCAACTGTTTAACCAGGATGATCTGATCCTCGGGAATGACCGGTTTGGGCGTCTCCTCAGGGGGAGCGACCGCAAGAGGAGGCGGCGGGGCCGTCGCGTCCAGGCTGGGGGTGTCCGGGCCGGGAGCGTCCGTCCCCGGCTCCCCGGCGCCGCCTGAGTCTTCGGCCCCGGTTTCAGCTTCGGCGGTTTCCGTTTCCCCAGGGGCAGCGGCGGCTTCGGCAATTTCGACAGGGGCGGTTTCGGTTTCGGCCGGGACAGCCGCCGTTTCGGCGGGGACGATTTCGGCTTCGGCGATTTCGGTTTCAGCGGAGGGGAGGGCGGTCCCGGTTTGGCCGCCGCCGGTTCCGCCGAAACTATCGGCCGGGGAATCCGCCGCGTAGTCCGCGGCGGGAGCGTCAAAGCCCGCTCCGGGCAATTCCGGCGGAGGCTCCGCGGGGGATTCCGGTTCGCCGGCCCAGGCGTTGTTTACGGTTTCCGGGAACTCCGCCTGGACGGTTTCCGTGACATCGGACACGGGGGCCTCCGGGGAAACCTCCCCTGCGGCCTCGTCCGGGTTTTCTGCCGCCGGAGTCTCCGTTCCGGCCGGAATCTCCCATAAAGCTTCCTGGGGTAGTTCCTCCGGCAGCTCCTCCGGGGGTTCCTCCTCGTCCAATTCGAGCTGATACCGCACCTTTCTGCTGACGGTTTTCCCGGAATAATCCTGCACAAAAACGGTCAGGCCCCGGACATCGGGATCGTTGGCCACGGACTTGACAAAATAAGGCTGTATTTCGCTGTTTTTATTTACAATGGAGTAGGTGTCCAGGGTATAGTCGTCTTTGGTTTTGTCTACGGGGGCTCGGGGGTCCTGGGAAAAGTTGTCTTTAGGGGTGGTAACCCGCGCGCTCACCCGATACGACCCCTGGGAAGGCAAAACCATGCCCAGATCGCCACAGGCGTAGAGAAGAAGAGCTGAGCCCAGGGCGCACAAAAACGCCCAACATTTTCGCGCAGACATACCCAATCCGATTATACAATGGATGATACTTTTTATCCATACGTATAATCGGCAATAGGGTGATTTTTTTCTAAATTTTTTCTAGGCCTGGCCGGCGGAGCCCAGCACATTGACGGTCTTGTGGGCGTAGAGCTTCTTGAGCTCGTCCCGGGCGGGCCCCAGGAATTTCCGGGGATCAAATTCGTCCGGCTTTTCCGCCAGCACCTTGCGGACCAGGGCGGTCATGGCCAGCCGGCCGTCGGAATCGATGTTGATCTTGCAAACCGCGCTCTTGGCCGCCCGCCGAAGCTGTTCCTCGGGGATGCCCACGGAATCGGTCAGCTTGCCGCCGTATTGTTC
>JAISDG010000120.1 GCA_031265015.1 Spirochaetaceae bacterium
CATTCTCAAAACGGCGTTTTTTTAGTATCCTGCGTATACGATATGATCCTCGTCATGCTCCTTTTCCTGCTGTTCAGCCCCGCCCTTTCCGCCGCCGATATAGAAATTACCGTTATCGACGGGGATCTCTCCATTCCCCTGGAAGGGGCCCGGATTGTTTCCTGGGATGGTTCCGAAACGGCCTGCGGCCCGGAGGGCAGGGCCCGGCTTTCCGTTCCCGATGACAGGCCGGTGACAATCCGGGTAACCTATCCGGGATACGAGCCGGGCCGCCTTTCCGTCAGGCCGGGGACTACGGCCTATACCCTGGAGCTGCATCTGGGGGGCAGGGTTATGGAGGAACGGGAGCTGGTCATAGAGGCGAGCCGGCCCGGTTCCAGCGAAACCGTAAGCGGCCGCAGCGTCGCCATTTCCGGCGGGGAACTGCGGCGTTCCGCGGAGCGGGGGATCGTGGAAGACGTGATGAGCGCCGTCAAACTCCTTCCCGGGGTGGGCTATGTGGGGGGCTACATGGCCATGCCTTCCATCCGGGGAGGGGAACCCCAGGACATTACCGCGGTGTTTGACGGCTTTTATGTGGAACGGCCCTATCACTGGGGCGGGGCTTTTTCGATCTTCGATCCAAAAATGGCAGAAAGCGCCCAGTTGTCCCACGGGGTTTTTTCGGCCCGCTACGGCCATACCGTTTCGGGACTGCTTAACATCCGGTCCAAACGGCCCTCCCGGGACACGGCGGAACTGGATCTGGCGGTTTCCACCAGCGCCGCCAATCTGAACCTGTCCTTTCCCCTGGGGGGAAAGGGCGGCCTTTCCCTGATGGGAAAAACAACCTACTGGGATCCCTTTGTCGCGGCGGCAAAAATTTTTTTTGAGGAAGTACGGTATGTCAGCACCGCGCCGTATATCAGAAGCGCCGCGTTAGGCGCTTCCTTCGATTTCTCCACCGATCTGCATTTTTCCCTGAACGGCTTTTTCGGCTTCGACGGCGCCGGGGCCGGCTATGACGAAAAGGACAGCGGCAGCTCCTATGAGGCGGATTTTTTCTGGGACAACAAAATAGGCTTTGTCACATCGGGCCTTGCCTGGAGTCCCCGCAGCGATCTCCTCCTTAGTTTCAGGCTGGGAACGGGAATGATCACCAGCGATCTGGACGGAAAAACCGCCAGCGTAAAATACAATCCCTTTTCGGAAGAACACAGAACCATGTACCTTTCCGACAGGACCGCCAATGTCCAGGGCCGCTTTGATCTTGACTGGGGCGGCGGCGGCTTTATCATTTCCGCGGGCCTGGAAGAACGGTACAGCCGCTGGGATCGCCGGCAATACGCCCGGTGGCCCTATATTCCGGCGGGGGCGCCGGATAAAGTGACCATAGAATTTGAACGGGACGTCCTGAACCATGGGCTGTCTTCCGCGGCATATACCCTGCTGGAGTATAAACCGGAGGGCCGCCGCTTTGGCATGGAGCTGGGACTGCGGGGGGATCATTTTTTCCTCTCCGGCGAAGACATCACCTTAAAAGGAATACCGGCGGCAAACCCCCGGATCAACCTTGATTTTCTTGTCCTTGAAGAACGGGGCCCGGTGGACGCGCTGACCCTGACCGCCGGCAGCGGATTGTTTTCTTCCGTCAACAGCGTTCTTCAAAATGCCGTCGGAACGAACAATATCGGCGAATCCGCGGCAACCCAAAACCGTTCCTGGACCACCGTGGGGGGAACCAAAATTGATTTTATCCGGGGATTCACCTTTACCCTGGAAGGGTATTTTAAATATGTTTTCCGGCGGGCCTATACCGAAACCGACACCGACGAAACCGGAGCGGTCCACCGCCGGGAAACCAATTACTACTTTGACGGAAAAGCGATAATCTGGGGCCTTGACTGCATGCTCCAGAAATTTGAAAGCCGCCACTGGGACGGCTGGGTATCCTATTCCTACATCAACGCTAAATACAGGGATCCCCATAGTACCGGCCGTTCCAGAAACTCCGGGGGCTGGTATTATCCGTCCTTCCACCGCTTCCATACCCTGAACGTGATCCTTAACTACAAACCGGTTCCGGCGGTACAGCTTACCACGAGGTTCAGCCTTGCCGGGGGCATACCCATGGCGGAAACCACGGCCATCGTTCCCGATCCCGCGGATCCCGGATCGTCGCCCCCCTACGAACGGATACAGGCTTACTCGGATCACAGCCGGACCGGCCTGGTCATCCCCCTGGATATCAAACTTTCCTTTTTTAAATTCAATGAAAAGGGGAAAGTCCGGCGGGAGATCTATCTTAATTTTGAAAACCTGCTTTCCCTGGCCTATACCGCCGAAGGACCAAAGGACTTTGACGAAAATACCGGAAAGGAAGTTCCCGGCAGCAGCGTAACCAGCTACGATCTTCCCATCCCGCTTGTAACCTTTGGAATAAAATGGAGTTACTGATGCGCAAAACCGCGATGCCTATCATGGCCCCGCTGCTCCCGGCCTGCGCGGCGCTGCTGCTTTCCGGCTGTACGGCGCTGCTTTTTGGCTGCGCGGCGCTGCTTTCCGGCTGCGCGGCGCTGGCGGAAAAAACAGGGCCGCTGCTGGAAGGCGCCGGGGCGGAAAAAACCGCCGGCCGTTTCCGCTGCCTGCCGCCCGAAGGGGCCCGCCGCCGGGAGGACGAGTTTGTCCTGCGCCGCCTGCGATCCCGGGATAACGCCGAAACCTTCTCCCT
>JAISDG010000132.1 GCA_031265015.1 Spirochaetaceae bacterium
TTCAGGCCCATCAGCATAGGAAACTCGGTTTTGAGGGTCGAAACCGCGGCACTTTACGGAATAGCCGCGGCAGAAATCATACTATTGGAGCGCGATTCGTGGACATTGAAAGGGTAAGCCTCTTAAAGGTTCCCATAGATATTCTTCCCCCGGAGCAGTTGGCGGAACGGATCTATGAACTGCTGGCCGCGGGTAAAGCACAAAACATCGTCCTTTTGAGCCTCTGGGATCTCCTCCGCGCCCGGCGGAGTAACGATTACAGAACTTATATACTCAATGCCGCCCTGGTCATCCCCATTTCCCGGAGCCTCCAGAGCGGTATCCGGTTCCTCACCGGCAAAACCGCGGTGCGCTACATGCCCTTCGACTTTGTGATCAGCCTTTTGACCGCGCTTGAGGAACGGGAATTCACCCTCTATCTTATCGGCGGCAAGGCCCAAACCCTCAGAAAAACCGAAAACAATATCCGTCAGACCTTTCCCCGCCTGCGTATCGTGGGCCGCTACCAGGGCGGCTTCAAACGGCAGGATGAGTCTTCCATCGTGGAGGCAATCCGCAAGGCTTCCCCTTCGCTGCTCCTTGTGGGCAAGGGAGTCCGGGGGGAAGAGCAGTGGATCGCCAAACACACAGGCAAACTCAACCAGGGCATCCGGCTCTGGTGCAGCGACCTCTACGATGTTTTTGCCGAACGCAGACGCCGCCCCTCCCGGCAGACTTTTGAACGGGGCTGGGAATGGATGACCTACTGCTTCCGAGATCCCCTGCTGTACTTCCGAATTTTTCCCTACATATACTACAAGATCCTGCTGGTCATCTATAAAATTTTCCGGAAGGAGTAGGGGGGCTGTTCCCGGCTTTCATAATCCCCGCCCAGGCCGCGCTTATCCTCCGGAACAATTTTTTTCTTGCGTTTTCCGCAGTTCCATGATATAAAATTTTATATTCTAAAATCTTCTATACGTTACAGTACGGGTGTATATCCGTATATATTATTTTCTCAGGAGGAATATAGAATGAAACGTTCTATAGTATTTGTAAGCCTGTTGTTTGTCCTCTGTGTGTCGATGGTGTTTGCGGGCGGCAGGTCCCAGTCCCAGCAAACAGCCGGCGGAAAAGTGGTTTTTTGGGATACCATGACCGGTCTTCAGGGAGAATGTATCCAGCGGATAGTGGATGCCTATAATGCCACGAATCCCGCGGTACAGGTGGAACGCACGGTAGTAGTTCCCTCTTCTACGTCCGACAGTTCCCAGCTTCTCACCGCGGTTCGCTCCGGGACAGGGCCGGATGTCTACTACATGAACCGGCCGTTTGCCACTCAACGGGCAGGGGATGGCGCCCTTGAGGACATCACCTCCTATCTGGCCAAAATCGACCCGAACATTGCGGGCAAATATATGGATTTTGCGTGGAAAGAAGTCCAATACAAGGGGAAAACCTACGGCCTCCCCTTCGATACCGACAGCCGTGCGTTATTCTACAACAAAACCCTCCTCAGGGAAGCGGGAGTCGATCCGGCGATCCTCGATCCCGCGAACGGCCCCATCACCCTGGCCCAGCTTAAGGAAATCGCCTTTAAGGTGAATCAGAAAGACGCGCAGGGCCGTTATACCCGTGTCGGTTTTATCCCCACTTACAGCCAGGGCTGGCTTTTCACCTGGGGCTTCATCTATGGAGGGAGCTTTGTAGATATTAACGCCAACAAAATCACCGCCACGGATCCTAAAATCGTATCCGCCCTGACCTGGATGAAGGACTGGTTTAGGGATATGGGCCCCATGGACGTGCAGAATTTCCTTTCCACCTACGAGCCGCCCAATAATCCTCCCCAGCAGTCTCCCTTCTATCTGGAAAAAATCGCCATGTTTATAGGCGGCGATTGGGAACTGGCGTCCCTGGCGGAATACGCGCCCAATCTTGATTACGGCTATACCTATATTCCCGTGCCGAACAGAGGCGACAAGTCCACCACCTGGGCGGCGGGTTTCTCCATGGTAGTGCCCACCGGTTCCAAACGGATTGAGGCGGCAGTCAGGTTTATGACATACGCCTGCGGCGCCGAAGGACAGAAACGGTACACCGTAGAAACCACACACCTTCCTACCTATAGAACCATCATGGAAGATTCCGGTAATTTTGACACAGGCCATCAGTTCTTCAGAACCCTGATGAACAACGCTACGTCCCTTCCGTCCCAGGTTCCGGTGAACGTGCAGCTTTGGGACGCCATGGCCCAGGCCCAGTATGAAGCCACTATTGAGCAGAAAGATCCGTTGACGGTTCTCCGGGAAGCGGAGAACAAAGTTCAGGCCGACTACAATCAGTACCGTTAAAAAGAGCGTTGCGATTTTCGCATCGGGACAGCCGGCCCTCGGTCTGCTGTCCCGTATTATTCGTGATTTCAGCTTAACAAGGAATATGGAATGAACCGATTGGAGCGGCACAACCTGCGGAACGGTATTTTATTTGCCCTGCCATGGATTATCGGGTTTTTGGTTCTTCAGGTATTCCCCATATTTTATTCGTTTTATCTGAGCCTTACCCGGTATAACGGCCTGGGGGCTCCGGTGTTTATCGGTTTGCAGAATTTCAAAACCCTCTTCTCCGACACCATGGCCGGCCTCGCCGCCGTAAACACGCTTTATTACACATTCTGGCTTCTCCCCATCGGCGTTACCATCGGTATTTCCCTTGCCCTGGCAATGAACCAGAAAGTGCGGGAAGTCGCCGTCTACCGCGCCATTTTCTACCTGCCCTCGGTGCTGCCTTCTTTCGCCATGGTATTCATCTGGATACTCTTTACCAATCCGCAGTACGGGATACTGAACCGGCTTTTTGTAAGCCTGGGTCTTCCCTACATCAACTGGACAGGGGATCCAAAATTCACAAAACCCTCTCTTGTCATCCTGGCCCAATACGGCGCCGGAGGGCCGGCGTTGATCTTCCTGGCTTCCCTCAGATCCATACCCAAAGAACTCTATGAGTCCGCCGATCTGGACGGCGCCGGAGCTTTCAGAAAACTATTTTCCATCACCATACCCATGATAACTCCGGTAATCCTTTACGACATCATCTGGGGAATTTCCGGAGGACTCCAGGCTTTTACACAGGCGTACCTCATGTCTTCGTCGGCGGCAGGCCAGGATGCCATGGCGGGGCCGGCCAATTCCCTGCTTTTTTATGTATTTTATGTGTACCGGTCGGCGTTTATGTATTCCAAGATGGGATATGCCGCCGCCCTTTCGGTCATGCTGTTTATAGCGAGTCTTGTTATCGCCTTTATAGTATTCCGCTGGGGACGGAGCTGGGTTTTTTATGAAGCCGAAAGGAAATAGGGGAAGCAATTATGGCCGCAAAACAGCATTATAGGCGGGTATTCGGTGAAAAAATTTTCCCCCGGATTATTCTCATCCTTATGTCGTTTCTTTTTATTTTGCCTTTTTACTGGATGCTCATAACGTCGATCAAAAGCATTGAAGAATTGCAGCAAATTCCACCGGCGCTGATTCCCCGTTCATTCCATTGGGAAAATTTTGTTTATGCGGTTAACTATATACCTTTTTTCAGGTTCCTCCGAAACTCTCTGATCCTGGCCGCTTCCTCGGTGGTGGGCGCCATCATCAGTAATTCCCTTGTTTCCTATTCGATAGCCCGAATCAACTGGAAATACCGGGAACAGCTCTTCTATGTAATTGTGGCAACCATGTTTCTTCCCTTCCCGGTAATCCTGGTGGCGGTATTTGATATATTTGCCAAATTCCGCATGATCAATACTTTTTGGCCTCTCATCCTGCCGTCTTTTATG
>JAISDG010000137.1 GCA_031265015.1 Spirochaetaceae bacterium
AGGACGGGGCCGGTTTCTCCCCGCTGTTCCAGCAGCCCCCGGAGGGTCCGGGCTTTTATCAGGGCGTTTTCCACAAAGGCCGTTCCCGTTTCCTCCGGATCAAAGGGATCTATCCCCCCCTCGGCGGGAAGCTTCAGGATGTGCCCCGCCATGATGGCGGATAATTCCCGCCGCTTGTGGTCATTCCCCGAGGCCAGCCAGATCGTCATAACCCAAGCATACCACGGAGGCCGTCTTCCATCCACCCGGCGTCTTTGGTATACTGGTGTCTGTGAACATCGCGTTTGGTCATTCCAATATGGATCTGGACTGCCTGGGCTCCCTGATACTGGTAAAAAAACTCTTTCCCGATCACCGGCTGGTCCGCAGCAGGATTATCCACCCCGCGGCCAGAGCCCTGTATAACCTGTACGGGGACTATTTTGATTTTCTGACTCCCCATGACATAGGCGGGGAAAAAATCGAACATATCATTATCGTCGATACCTCCAGCGCCCGGCGGGTCAGGGAATTTTTAAGCTGCGTCAGTAATTCCGATCCGGGCATTACCATTTACGATCACCATCCCCGGGAAGACTGCGATATTCTGGGAGCGGTTCATGCGGGAAAACCCTGGGGGGCCAACACCACCTGTATGGGCAAATTGGCCATGGACCGGGGAATTACTTTGGAAGCCGAGGAAGCTACCATAGCCCTGACGGGGATCTATGCCGATACGGGCCGGCTTATCTACGAAAACGTTCACCGGGAGGATCTGGAAACAGCTGCCTGGCTGCTGGACATGGGAGCTTCCCTCCGGCTGGTAAAATCTTTTCTGGAAACCATCAAGGAGGACGATCAAATACTGGCCCTTAACCAGCTGCTGCTCCTCTGCCATACCAGGGTGATTCAGGGACACCATATCCTGATAAGCTACCTGGAGATCGAAGAAAACATCCCCGGCCTGGCCGCGGTGGTGGAAAAGATCATGGAAATAGAAAACCCCGACGCGTACTTTGCGGTTTTCTTTATCCGTAAAAAAGGAACTATCCTGGTCATAGCCCGCAGCCAGAAGCGGCGCATAAACCTCCATGAACTGCTCACGGTCTACGGCGGCGGGGGACACCAGATGGCGGCGTCGCTGATGCTCCGCAACAGGGAGGGCCCCCGGTTCTGGGAGGAATTTCTTGAATACCTGGAACGATCCCTGGTTCCCGCAACCCGGGCCCGGGACATTATGACCAAAAAGGTTTATACGGCTCGTGAAGACAGTACAATCCTGGAAGCCTCCAAATATATGGAAGAGATAAACCATACGGGGCTTCCGGTACTGAACGGCGAGGGCCGCCTTTCCGGCTTTTTAAGCCTTCGGGATATCATGAAGGCCCGGCGCGCTTCCCTGATGCATGTACCGGTCAGGGCCTTTATGACAAAAAACATTATCAGCTCCGGCCCGGAGACAACAATGAGGGAGGTGGAGCGGCTTTTTTACAAGCACCACATCGGGCATCTGCCCATTGTCGAAGATGAAAAACTTGCCGGCATCGTGACCAGCTGGGATTTCCTGGAGTATAAAAAACAGCGCAAGGGCCTGGGTACGGAAGACCGGGTAAACGGAGAAACATAGGTGCCATCTTCCTTTTTTTCGGAGTTGACGGCCAATGCGGCGGCGCTGGATCTGAGGCAGGACGCGAAAGTAGTAATCATCAGCGATCTTCACATGGGAACCGGGGCCCGGGATGATCTGGCCCAGAACGGAAAACTCCTGGAGGAAATGCTGGAACACTACTACTATCCCGGCGGCTGGTCCCTGGCGCTGAACGGGGATGTGGAAGAACTCCAGCGTTTTCCCCTGCCGGCAATCCGCGCCCGGTGGCGGAACCTGTACCGGATCTTCGACCTCTTTGCCGCGGAAGGCAGGTTTTTTAAAACCCTGGGAAACCACGATGAAGAACTGGTTTTTGAAAAAGACTATCCCTATCCCCTGTACGGGGCCCTTAAAATCGAAACTTCCCAGCTTCCCGTTTTTGTGTACCACGGACATCAGTTCTCCCGGGTGTATACCACGTACAACGCCGTTTCCCGCAGCCTGGTCAGGTATCTGTTGAATCCCTTTGGGATCCGGAATATTTCCACCGCCCGCAGCCCCCACCGGCGCTTTTCGGTAGAAAAAAAGGCCTATGCTTTTTCCCTGGAAAACTCCTGTATTTCTATCATCGGCCACACCCACCGGGCGCTTTTTGAATCCCTGGGAAGATTTGATTATATAAAGTTTGAAATAGAGCGGCTCTGCCGGGATTATCCCGAATCGGAGGGCCGGAAAAAAAAGTACATCGCCGAAGAAGTGTCGGCCCTCCGCGCCGATCTGGGAAAGCTAAAACGGTCCGAACGGCGGGATGTCCTGCGGCAGGCCCTCTACGGCGACGAACTTCCCGTACCCTGTCTTTTTAATTCCGGTAGCGCCATCAGCCGCGGTGGGATTAACGCCCTGGAACTGGACGATGCCACCATTGTCCTGGCTTACTGGTTTACCGAAGGGGAAGAGAAAAAATTCGTCCGCCGGGGGCATTACGCCGTCGAAAAACTCAAAGGCACCCGCTGCCGCCGGGTGGTCCTTAACCGGGACCGGCTGGACTATATCAGGGCCCGGATAGAACTGCTGGGAAATCCGCGGCCAAGATAAAGGCCAAAGACCCGCTGCGCGGCTTGTTTCCCGCGGCGCTTTTCCTTTATACTGGGGGAAATGATAACCATTACCGATGTCAGCCTCTCTTACGGGGAACGAATCCTCTTTAAGGATGTTAATCTTAAATTTACTCCCGGAAACTGCTACGGGATTATCGGCGCCAACGGAGCGGGAAAATCCACGTTCCTTAAAATACTTTCGGGCGAAACGGAACACGACAAGGGTGAGATTGCCGTTACCAAAGGCGAACGGATGGCGGTGCTCCGGCAGGATCACTTTGCCTTTGAAGAATACTCCGTCCTGGAAACGGTGATCATGGGCTATCCCAAACTGTACCAGATTCAGAAAGAACGGGAAGCTGTCTACGCGAAGGAAGATTTTAGCGAAGCCGACGGCATGAGGGCCAGCGAACTTGAGGCCGACTTTGCCGACCTGGGGGGCTGGGAAGCGGAAGCCCAGGCGGGCCAGCTGCTTTCCGGCCTGGGACTGAGCGAAGAAGATCACGGCAAAATGATGGCGGACCTGGATGAGTCAAAAAAAGTACGGGTCCTTTTGGCCCAGGCCCTTTTTGGCAATCCCGAGTTGCTCCTTCTGGACGAACCCACCAACGGCCTGGATCTGGAATCCATCGCCTGGCTGGAAGATTTTCTTATGGCCTTTCCCAACACGGTGATTGTCGTTTCCCATGACCGGCATTTTCTGAACGCGGTATGTACCCACATCTGCGACATCGATTTCGGCAGAATTACCCAGTACACGGGGAACTACGATTTCTGGTACCAGATGAGCCAGATGCTTCAAAAGCAGGCCCGGGACCAGCAGAAGCGGAACGAAGAAAAGGCAAAGGAACTGAAGGAATTTATCCAGCGTTTTGCCAGCAATGCCGCCAAAAGCCGGCAGGCTACGAGCCGTAAAAAGGTACTGGAAAAACTGGACCTGAACAATATCTCCGTCACAAGCCGGAAGTTTCCCTTTGTGGGCTTTAAGCCCGACCGGGATATCGGCAACAACGTACTGCGTTTCGAAAAGGTAACCGATACCGCCGCGGGGCTGGTAGATTTTTCCCTGACGGTCAACAAGGGCGATAAAATTGCCTTTGTGGGGGCCGGGCACCAGGCCAAGACCGCGCTCTTTGAAAAGGCCGCCGCGGAACATCCGCCGGAAGGGGTGTACTGGGGACAGACCACAAGCCTCTCCTACTTTCCCAAGGAAAACTCCGCCTTTTTTACGGGGGACCTGTCCATTACCGCCTGGCTTAAGCAGTATTCCCCGGACCAGGACGACACCTACGTCCGGGGATTCCTGGGGCGGATGCTTTTTTCCGGCGACGAGGCCCTTAAGCCGGTGGATGTTTTGTCCGGGGGGGAGCGGGTCCGCTGTCTTCTGGCAAAGATGATGCTCTCCGGGGCCAACGTCCTTATCCTGGACGAACCCACCAACCATCTGGACCTGGAGGCGATTACCGCCCTTAACAACGGCCTTATCGCCTTTCCCGGGGTGATCCTGTTTAACTCCCATGACCACGAGTTCATCAATTCCGTCGCCAACCGGATCGTGGAAATCCTGCCCCCCGGCCCCGGAGCGGGGGTTATTGACCGGATGATGCCCTTTGACGAATACCTGAACGACGATTCCGTCAAGGCCCTCCGGGCCCAGGCCTACCACCACGCGGAACGGCTGCAAATATAGGCCCGCAGACCGTGAACCGCGCCATATCCGCCTTTGCCGCCATCCTGCTGCTTCCGCTGGTACTGTCCGCCTGTACCGCGCCGGACCGTCAGGGGAAAGGGCCGCCAGCCGCCGGACGGGGGTCCCTTCCTGACGCGCCGTTGCGGCAAAAAATCGCCCAGATGCTCCTGGTGGGTTTCCGGGGTACGGAGCTTACCCCGGACAGCCACATCTACGGCGACATAAGCGAACTGGGCGTGGGGGGAGTGCTGCTCTTTGACTACGACATGCCTTCCCGGAGCCGGCCTCGGAACATTGTTTCCGGGGAACAGCTTACCCGCCTGTGCGGGGATCTGCAAACCATCGCTCCGGTAAAACTGTTTATCGCCATCGACCAGGAAGGGGGCCGGGCTAACCGGCTCCGGGAGGAATACGGCTTTCCGCCTGCCATAAGCGCCGAAGATATGGCTTCGGATTCAAGCGGCAAACGTACTAAAGCCCAGGCGGAAGAAACGGCCCGGATCCTTTCGGAAACGGGAATCAATCTGAACTTTGCCCCCTGTGTGGACCTGAATATCAACCC
>JAISDG010000176.1 GCA_031265015.1 Spirochaetaceae bacterium
GTGCTGGTATGCGATCCCTTTGAACCGGCGCTGGTACGGGCCGCGTCGTTCTACGGCCTGGTCCGCATCGGCGTCCTTAGGAACGTGATCCTGGGGCACCACGATTTTTCCGTTCCCGCGGGGATACGGAACAGTACCCTGGTTTCCTGCGACGTGGGGGACGACGTCTCCATCCAGGACTGCTCCCTTATCTCCCGCTACATTATCGGGGATCGCTGCATCCTCTCCCGGATTGACGAAATGGCGGCCTCCAACCACGCCAAGTTCGGCTGGGGCGTTGTAAAGGACGGCGAGGACGAAAGCGTCCGGGTATGGATAGACGTGATGAACGAAGCCGGGGGCCGGTCCGTTCTCCCCTTCGCCGGAATGATCCCCGCGGACGCGTACCTCTGGGCCGCCTACCGGGACGATACGAAACTGGCGGAAAAGCTGAAGGAAATCACCCAGGGTGATAACCGTTACCGGGGCTGGTACGGAACCGTGGGGAACGGGACGGTGATTAAAAGCTGCCGGATCATCAAGGATACGGCGGTGGGAGAAGGGGCCTATATCAAGGGGGCCAATAAACTAAAAAACCTTTCGATCCTTTCTTCCGAAGACGAGGCGGCCCAAATCGGGGAAGGGGTGGAACTGGTAAACGGCATCATCGGTTATGGCAGCCATGTGTTTTACGGATCCAAGGCGGTCCGTTTTGTTCTGGGCAACCGGTGCAATCTCAAATACGGCGCCCGGCTTATCCATTCGGTGCTGGGGGACAATTCCACCATATCCTGCTGCGAGATTCTCAACAACCTGGTCTTTCCCGTTCACGAACAGCATCACAACAATTCGTTTCTGATCGCCGGCCTTATCGAAGGGATGAGCAACATGGCCGCGGGGGCTACCGTGGGAAGCAACCACAACAGCCGGGCCAACGACGGTGAAATCCGGGCGGGAAGGGGCTTTTGGCCGGGCCTTTCGGTTACCCTAAAACATTCCAGCCGCTTCGCGTCGTTCTGCCTTATTGTCAAGGGGGACTATCCCTATGAGCTCAACATTCCCCTTCCCTTTGCCCTAGTCAACAACAATGTCCGCCGGGACCGGCTGGAAGTCATGCCCGCCTATTTCTGGATGTACAACCTCTATGCCCTGGAACGGAATTCCTGGAAGACGGTGAACCGGGACCGCCGCAGCCACAGGCTTCAAAGGATCGATTCCGACTACCTGGCTCCGGACACGGCGGAGGAAATTATCGCCGCCATGGAACTGATCCGGTCCTGGATGGCCGCAGCGGGGATACCTGAAAACCCCGCCGGGAATTACGGCGCGGCACAAGCGGCGGAAGCGGAAAGGGCCGGCGGCGGGGAAGACGTTTTTCTGGACCCGGAATACGATTATACCGCCGGCGAAGAGGTGCTCCCCGCCTCCGGACTGGAACGGCATGACCGGCCCGGGGTTATTTTAAAATTCCGGGAGGCCCTGGAGGCGTACCGGAATATGCTCTTTTTTTATGGAATGAAAACCCTGACGGACTACTTTCTGGAAACCCGGGCCGGGACCGGCAACGGGAGTTCCTTTGAAGATTTTACGGCGGAACTGGAACAGGCCGGGGAAGACCTGAAAGGAACCGGAGGCCGGAGGGAATGGATCAACCTGGGGGGCCAGATTGTTCCCGCGTTTCGCGTTGACGCCCTGCGGCGGGACATCGGGGAAGGACGGGTTGCGGACTGGGAAGCGGTACACCGCCGCTACGGCGAAATGGCCGGCGCATATCCCAAGGACAGGGCCCGCCACGCCTGGTCCGTGCTGGCCCGGCTCCGGGGCGGCCCTCCCGGCCGGGACACGTTCCGGGAAGCGCTGGAACAAGCGGCGTCCATAAGCGGCTGGATCAGGGAGCAGGTCTTTATCAGCAGGGCCAAGGATTTTCACGATCCCTTCCGGGGCATTACCTACCGGAACCAGAAAGAAATGGATCAGGTGGCGGGCAGGGTGGAAGACAATTCCTTTGTACGGCTGGCGGAAGAAAACCACCGGCGCTTTACGGAAAAAGTACGGCGCCTGCGGGGGATGCTGTAAAGCGCCGGCCCGGCTTAGCGCTTCCGCAGTACGGGTATTACCTTTTCCGTTAGTTCGATTACAGCGGGAAAATCCTCTTTCGTTAAAAGGATCGTCTCGCCGTCCATCTGGGCCAGAACGGGGTATTCCCCCGACAGTACTATGCGGACGGCGGTGAACAGTTTTGATTCGCGCTGATGAATATGTTCACCGGTGGTAAAAAGGTCCTTCAGGGCCACTTTACGGAACAGCGGCATTTGTTCGACCACGCAGACATTCCGATCGTCGGGAAGGATCATTTTGCGGGAACCGTAACTGCGGCGGCCGCTTGCCCCCATGGCGCAGAGAAGAACCTTTTCCCGGAAATTTTGTATCTCCCTCCCCCGGTCGTCAAAAGCCCTTATATCCATGGGCCCTACTTTGTAAAGCCTGTCGTAGAGCAGCGAGGCGATATCCACCCACAATTTGTAGGAATCCCCGGGAAGGTTCCCCTTCATCTTGTTGGTCATGTGGGTTACAAAGGCGTCAAGCCCTGCGGAAAGAATATTAAAGGCCAAAAGCGGATCCCCTCCGGGCCATGTTTTACCGGAAGCGGTGGACAAGATAAGACCCCGGGTAAACTCAATCCGGGAAGGCCGGATCAAAAAGTCCAGGGCGTCCGCCAGTTCCCAGGCGTCGGCGCCGTCGTTTCCCGTTCCCAGGGGAAGGCGGAGGATGACACAGCGGGAACGGAAAGATTCCGGCGCCTGAAAGAGCGCCTCCAGCACTTCAAGGCTGGTACCATCACCCCCGGCGGTAACAATTAAATAAAAATCCCCGCTCCGCGCCGCTTCTTTGATAAGATCCCGGGTAATGGTCCGGGCATGGCCCGGCGCGGCGGTAGGGATAAGGCCGAAGGCCCCCAGCTCTTGCTCCGGTCCCGCCAGAGCCCGGACGGAAGGAAGGGCGTTTTTACGGAAGGGATTGCCCCGGGCCTGTTCCGCCTTCGCCGCCAAAACTTTTTCATGCTTTTTCCAGCGCCGGTTTATCGTAAAACCTCCGGCGCCGGGATTGGCAATAATGGTCCAGCGCAGGGGCTTTCCCGGCGCCGCAAGGCTTCCCGCGATAATCTCCGAGAGGAAAGCGCCAAAACTCCGCAGCTTGACCAGGGATCTGCGCAGCTTCGGGGATACGGTCTCCATAGGATAAGTGTAACAGTTTTTTCCCGGCCCGTGAAGCTTTAGGCGCGGCGGGGCTTGCGGGGGTAGTACATGCGCCGGATACGGATCATCGGCCTTTCCCGGATACTTCCCCCTTCCAGAGCCGCGGCTCCCAGAACGGCGTTCCCCGCAAGTTCGGCTTCGGCGATTTCCGGAACCTTGAGTATCCGGCCGCTGATATCCGCCTTGTACTGATTCCACAGGGGATCCTCGCACTGCCCCCCGGAGAGGACAAGTTCCCCGGTTCTGAAACCGGCCTTTTCCAGCTTTTCAAGGGAGGCCAGAAACAGGTTCCCCATCTTTTCCAATACCCCCATGCCGGGATGGCCGGGGGTACGGAAAATTTCCTCCACCAAAGCGGTGTAGGGCGTTCCGGTCCGGCCCGATTCGGTCCGGAACCGGTCCAGGAGCCGGCCCGATTCGCCTGTCACCGCCCCCAGGTTCCACAGTCCCTCAAAGGCATGGGGAAGGACCCGCAGGCCCGTCTTCCCTTCCGGAAGCCGTTCCAGGTCTTTCCCGGTGACGCAGAGATTGATCCCTTCGGAACTGCCGGTTCTGTCGCAGGCCATACCCCTCCGGCTTACTCCCGTGCCCACCAGGGCCATAATAAAATCCGCCGCCCCCGCCACCAGGGGAATCCCCGGGGGCAGCAGGGCGAGAACTTTTTCCGAAGGGATCGCTTCAGGCCCATAGTCCAGCGTTCCGACACAGTCCCCCATATTCACAAAAGGGGGAAAAAGGTCCCTATCGATGCCCAGGGCGTGGCACTCCTCCCCGTTCCAGTAGTAGTCCTCATAACCCGGGTGGGGAAGAACGGTTACCGGGCGGCCTCCCAGCTTCCAGAACAGCCATTCCTGGGGCGAAAAAAAACGCTCCGTCCGGGCAAAGCCCCCGGGATCCCGCTCCATAAACGAGCGGACCTTCGGCAGAAAAAAAGACCGCCCCCCGGTTTCCAAACCGGCGTCATACCAGTAGAGGGGCCGCAGGACACCGCCGGTTTTCGTTACCGGAACCAGGGTCGGCCCGTTACCGGAAATAATCACCGCCGAAACCGACAGTACGGAGGTTTCGCCGACCGCCGAATCCGAAGGTACGGAGATTTCGCCGCCCGCCGAAACCGACGGTACGGAGGTTTCGCCGACCGCCGAATCCGACGGTACGGAGGTTTCGCCGGCAAGCCGTTCCGCGGCGGCAAAAAAGGCGTCAAGCCAACAGGCGGCGCCGGGTTCCCCGTCCGTAACATAGGGAATACGGACCCGGCAGCGCTGGACGCCGGCGGTGTCGATCAGCGCGGCTTTGAGGGAGCTGGTCCCGATATCGGCGCAGAAAAGCAGCGGGACCCGCGGGGATTCACCGCCGCCCAATCCGGTATCCGCGGCTGCCGCCGGGGGCCTAGTTTTCGCCGCGGGAAGTTCCGGTATCATAATTTTCGGCCAGGAGTTTTTCAATAACCTCCCGGTTGTCCAGCAGGGAACTTACCGAGAGTTCTTCGTGAAGCCGGGATATGGTCCGGGCAAAAAGTTTACTGACGCCCACCGAAATATACCACTCTTTTTTAAGGATCTCTTCATGGTACACCGCGTTGGTTCCGATGATCCGGTAGAAAAGCCCCCGGCTGTAGGCCTCGTCAAAGTAACGAACGGCGTTCCCCGAAAAGAGGGGCAGGCTTATGGCGGCGATAACCTTCTGCGCTCCCTGTTCCCTTAAAAATCCCATGGCCTTGAGCAGGGTACCCCCGGTACCCAGAATATCATCGGCCATAAAAACGGTTTTATCCCTGACGCTGCCCAGAAGCCGGATCTCGGCAATGTTGTTTTCTCCGGCATCCCTGGTAATCCGGGAATAGTCCCGTTCCTTGTAAAGCAGGGCCAGGGGCTTTTTAAAATTATTGGCGTAAAATTTGTTCCGGTCCACCGCGCCCGTATCGGGAGAAACCACCACAAAATTACCTTCCCGGATTTCGCTTATTTTTGAGAGCTCCCTGATAATCTGATAACTGGCGTGAAGGTTTTCAAAACCCATGGTCCGGAAGGAATTACAGATTTCACTGGAATGGATGTCCAGGGTCAGAAGCCTGTCCACCCCCAGGGTTTCAAAAATAGTCCCGACGCGGCTGGCGGTAAGCCCTTCCCTCCCCTTGCGTTTGTGCTGCCTGGAATAGGGATAATTGGGCAGCACCAGGGTTATCCGCTTTGCCCCCGCCTGTTTAACCGCGTCCACGGTAACAAAAATCGCCATCAGGTGATCGTTGATCGTCAGGGCTTTGGATACGCCTCCGTAAAACTCAAGGATATGATGGTTTTCCACGTCCTCGACGATGTAAATATCCTTGCCCCGGACGGAATCCAGGATTTCGGCCTTCAGTTCCCCGTTGGCAAAAAGGGTAAACCGG
>JAISDG010000188.1 GCA_031265015.1 Spirochaetaceae bacterium
GAATCGACAAAATCCAGCCCCTCGAGTTCCGCCGGGGAAGCCCAGCGGATTTCCGAATGGACCGAAAGGGTATAGGCGGTGGAAAGAAATCTGATCCGGTAAGCCCGCAGGGTGAAACGGGTATCTTTGTGAACGAAGGACGCTTCCCCGGCGGCAAAAAGGGGTTCCACCGGTACGGCAAATTCCTCTTTAAATTCCCGGATCAGCGCGGCGGTTTCGCTTTCCCCCTCCCTGACCTTGCCGCCGGGAAATTCCCACCGGCCTCCCATGGCTCCGCCGGGAAGCCTCCGGGCAATGAACAGCTTCTGTTCCTGTACGGCTATTCCCGCGACGGATGTCCGGAATATCATAGAAAGAGCACGGAAGAAAAGATAAAGTGCAGGGCCGCGGCCCCAAGGCAGATAAAACCGGTCATCCTTCTGTTTTTTTCGATTATCTCCCCCAGCCGGTCCGCGGCCATGGAAGTTATGGTACTGTGACGGCGGTAAAATTCAAAGATTAGGATAAAGCCTCCCGCCAGGCTGGACAGGGCGGGAACAAGATCCCCCACCACCGGAACATTGCCTGTGACGGGGGAAAGAATTTTTAAAACCCCCGTTATGCATGAAAGCACACCGATAATAAGCCACAGCGTTTCGCTGTTAAACTTAAAGGGCCATTCTTCCCCGGCGTCGTCCTTTCCAAAGGCAAGGAGATAGCCAAGCAGGCCGTTCAAAAAAATTGACAGAAAATAAACCTGCAGCATGATTTGCAGTATACCAGAAAACGTTCCGGCCCGCAAGGGCACGGATTGCCGCTAATCCGCCGGGCGGATCAGGTTCCCAGACAGGTCCCCACAGCCATGGCGGTGTCCAGCAGTGAATCGTCTTTGGGAACCTTTTTGATTTTCCCCGCGGGAACCGATAAATCCACCGCGCCGATGCCGCTGCCGATCTGGGCTACCATGGTACCGTACTCGCCCCGGGCCAGAAGATCCGCTGCGGCGGTACCGAACCGGGTGGCAAGGACCCGGTCGGAAGCGCTGGGCATACCGCCCCGCTGGACATAGCCCAGAACGGTGGCTCTGGTTTCCATCCCCGTTTCCGTTTCTATTTCTTTGGCCGCCCGGTAGGCAATAGACGTAAAGCCCGTATCGGAACGGAGCCGCTTCCGGTCTTTTTTGTCCATCCTGCTTTCCTCCGCCGAGAGGGCCCCTTCGGCCACTACCACGATGGAAAAACTTTTGCCCGATTTTGCCCGGTCGTTCAAATGCCGGGTGATGGCTTTTATATCGTAGGGAATTTCCGGGATGATGATCACGTCCCCGCCGCCGGCAATTCCCGCGTAAAGGGCCAGCCAGCCAGCTTTATGACCCATGGTTTCGATCACCATCACCCGGTTATGACTGGCGGCGATGGAGTGAAGCCGGTCGATGGCGTCGGTACAAATCGCCATGGCCGAATGGAAGCCGAAGCTCCGTTCCGTTCCCTCGATATCGTTATCGATGGTTTTGGGAAGCCCCAGAATGTTAAGCCCTTCCTGGGCCAGAAGCCGGCCCGTAGTATGGGTACCGTTGCCCCCCAGTACCACCAGGCAGTCGAGTTTGTATTTTTCGTAGTTTTTTTTAATCGCCCGCACCTTGTCCTCGCCGATTTCGGTGGACTTGAAAGGCTTTTCCCGGCTGGTGCCCAGGATCGTCCCCCCCCGGGTAAGGATCCCGGAAAAATCCACCGGCTCCAGAAACCGCACGTCCCCGTCGATAAGCCCCCGGTAACCGTTGGCAATCCCCAGGATGTTCATGTGGTACCGGTCATAGGCGGCCCGGCATACCCCCCGGATAGCGGCGTTAAGCCCCGGACAGTCCCCCCCGGAAGTAAGGATCCCGAAAGTTTTGGTAACGCTTTCTCCCTTGTGCTTCATCGCCTTTGACTATATACTTTTCAGAGGATTGTAACTATGCCCGTACCAAACCCAAACCGGAAGTACAGCTACGCGGATGTCCTGGAATGGGACGAATCCGTCAGGGCGGAGATTATTAACGGCGAACTTTTTATGATGGCGCCGCCTCTGACCCGGCATCAGTTTGTTTTGATAGAACTGTTTGTAACGATATATACTTTTTTGAAAGGGAAACCCTGTAAAGTGATTCCCGCCCCCTTCGGGGTCCGGCTTTTTCCCAGGGATGATTTGAGCGACGACACCCTGGTGGAGCCCGACATCACCGTGGTCTGCGATCCGGGCAAGATCGACGACCGGGGCTGCAACGGCGCTCCCGACCTGATTATCGAAATCCTCTCTCCGTCAAACAAGCGGCACGACCAGCTCCGTAAATTCAATTTATATCTGGACGCCGGAGTTAAAGAATACTGGGTGGCGGATCCGGAACAGGAAAGCGTCCAGGTTCACGCGCTGCGGGGAGACCGGTATACCACGGCGGTTTATGCCCTTTCCCGGGAAGAAGAGGAACTGCCCCCCGCGCTGGCCAAGGTGGAAGTTGCCTCGGTAGTTTCGTCGTCTGTTTTACCGGGGCTGAGCATTGATTTGCGGGATGTGTTTGGCCCGGCGCAGGTAACATCCCCGCGTTCCCGGAGGGTCTGATGTACTCCGATAAGGGGCGCGGGCGCCTCATGCTGCCAAAAGTAGACTTTGCCTTTAAACTCCTGTTCGGCGACCAGCGCAGTAAAAACATCCTGGCGGATTTCCTTAAAGCCGTCCTTCCCGGACTCGCCGATGAGGAATTCGAGGAATTAACCATCACGGACCCCCAGCTCAAGCGGGAATTCAGCGGCGACAAGCTGGAAATCCTCGACGTAAAACTGCGTAC
>JAISDG010000214.1 GCA_031265015.1 Spirochaetaceae bacterium
CGGCGGCGTTTTTGCCGTCCGGGGCTTTTCCCGCAAGTTCCGCGGCCCGGTTTTCCGTCATCCGCACGGAAAGGCCCTTGGCGTTTATTTCGGCAAAAAGCTTTTCCTGATCCGCCGTCCGGCTCAGGGACAGGATAGCCCTGGCATGGCCGGCGCTGATGCCGCCTTCCTCCAGGGCTTCCCGCATGGAGGCGGGAAGCTTGAGGAGCCGCAGGGCATTGGCCACGGTGGAACGGTTCTTTCCGACCCGTTCCGCCGCTTCGTCCTGGGACAGGCCGCCGGTTTCCATCAGCTGTTTATAGGCGGCCGCTTCTTCAATGGGGTTAAGGTCCGCCCGGTGGATATTTTCGATCAGCGCTACTTCCAGCCGTTTCTGCTCCGAATAACGCCGGACAATCACCGGTATTTCCGCAAGCCCCGCCAGCCGGGCCGCCCTGGCTCTCCGTTCCCCGGCGATAATGATATAGCCGCCGTTCCTGTCCTCGTCAACAATAACGGGCTGGATAAGACCGTGCAGTTTTATCGACGCGGCCAGTTCTTCCAGCTGAGCCTCTTCGAAACGCTTGCGGGGCTGACCGGGATTGGCCTTGAGCGCATCCAGGCTGATAACGATTTCCGCGGTTCCCGGGTCCGGCCGGGACACGGCAGGCCGGGCTTCCGGCCGGTAATCTTCTTCGGGGAGCAGCGCTCCCAGTCCCTTGCCAAGCCGCCCTTTACCCACGGGCGCAAACCTCTTCCGCCAGGCTTTGATAGGCCTTTCCGCCGGAACTGACCGGGTCGTACTGGGAAATGGGCAGCCCGTGGGAAGGAGCCTCCGAGATACGGACATTCCGGGGAATAATCGTTTCAAATACCTTTTCCCTGAAATAGGCGCTTACTTCCTTGACCACATCCTGAGCCAGGCGGGTCCGCTGATCATACATAGTAAAGAAAATACCCCCTATCTGGAGGGAGGTATTCAAGCCCTTCTGGATACGCCGGATTGTCTGAAGCAGCAGGGAAAGACCCTCCATGGCAAAGTATTCGCACTGCATGGGAATCAGTACCGAGTCCGCCGCCGCCAGGCCGTTCAGGGTAAGAACCCCCAGGGAAGGGGGGCAATCAATCAGGATAAAATCATACTGGTTACGGACCGGGGCCAGGGCGTTTTTCAGGAACAGGTCCCGTTTTTCCTGTTCCACCAGTTCTACCGCGGCGCCGGACAGGTCTATCCCCGAAGGGATAACCCGCAAGTTGGACACCGAGGTTTCGCGGATAACATCGTCCAGAGAGGCTTTTCCGGAGATAAGCTCGTATACGCCGGGCTTTGCCTTGGTTTTATCCAGCCCCACGCCGCTGGTCAGATTTGCCTGGGAGTCAAAATCAACCAGCAGTACCATTTTATCCGCCTCTGCAAGATAGGCCCCCAAATTAACCGCCGAGGTAGTCTTGCCCACGCCGCCTTTCTGGTTAACAAAAACAAACACTTTACCCATGCCCTTACTATATCACAGGAAAGGATCTATTACTATTGAATTACCGGGATTTAATGCTTATTCTATATGTATGAGTTTATGTATGGCTCCGATTCGCCTGCTGGCCCTGGATTTGGACGACACGCTGCTGCGTTCAGATCTGTCCATATCCTACCGTACCCGGAACGCCATCAGAAAGGCCGAAGCCCGGGGCGTTACGGTGGTTCTGGCATCCAGCCGGGCCCCGGCGGCGCTGGAACGTTTTTCCGCCCTGCTGGGCCTTAACAAAAAAAGCGGTTATCTTATTGCCAATAACGGGACCATCATTCAGGAAAGCCATACGGGAGCGTTTATCAGCGATGTACGGATTTCTCCCGAGGCGGCGCTCCTTATCTTCGACATGGCCGACGCCGAGGGTTTTGCGGTCCAAATCTACGATGACGATATTATGTACATTTCCCGGTCCAATGAATTTGCCGAATACGATCAAAAGATCACCGGCCTCCGCCAGGTGGTGGTGGAAAATTTCCGGTCTATGGTAGCTTCGGGCTGCCACAAAATGCTGATTCCCGGCGACCCCATGATCCTTGCCCCCCTGGCCCGGCTTCTTTCCAGTTATGCCGACGGGGCCGTTATCTATACTTCAAAACCCTATCTGCTTGAAGTACTGCCTCCGGGCACGGATAAGGGAAGCGCTCTGGCTCTGGTATCGGAACGGCTGTCCATACCCAGAGATGCGATTCTGGCAGTGGGGGATTCAATGAGCGACGAAACCATGCTCCGCTGGGCCGGTTTCCCGGTAGCCATGGCAAACGGCGATGACCGGATAAAAGAACTCGCTTCCCTGGTAACGGAAAAATCCAACGATGAAGACGGAGTAGCGGAAATCATCGAACGTTATGTGCTGGGTAATGAGACCCTTACTCTTCAGGGGCAGGCCAATGGCTGATGATAAACCCGATATTCCCATCAGTACCGTCGATTCTCCTTCGGTCGTCCTGGATCTTATTTATCAGCTTAAGATAAAGGATGTCATGACCACGGCGGTGATCACCGCAAAACAAACCGATACCCTGCGGTATATCCAGGCCCTGATGAAGGAAAACTATATAACCGGCGTACCTATTACCGACGGCAGCAGGCTTATGGGCCTGGTTTCCATCGACGACATTGTAACCGCCCTGGACAACGGCTACATCGACGAACCCGCGGAAAAAAAGATGAGCCGGAATCTTATCGTTCTGGAAGATGACATGCCCCTGTCCTTTGCGGTTTCGTATCTTAACAAATACCGCTATGGACGGTACCCGGTGGTAAACAAACAGCAGGACCTGGTGGGCATTCTGACCAGCAAAGACGTCATCGGAACCCTGCTGGTAGAAATGAACAGGGAAGTGCTCCGCCTGGAAAAGATAAGCGAAACCCACAGCAGCAGCGCCGGTTTTTCGGAAATGGAATTTGCCACCACCAAGTACGATTTTGAACTGGCCGGCAGGGCCTCAACGGAAATTAAAAAGGCCCTGAAAAAACACAATATTGATCCCCAGATTATCCGGCGGGTCGCCATTGCCAGCTATGAACTGGAAATAAACCAGGTGGTCCATTCCCTGGGCGGAACGATCAGCTGTTCCATCCAGCCCGACAAGGTGATTGTGGTCGCCGCCGACACCGGTCCCGGCATCGAGGACGTAAACCTGGCCCTTCAGGAAGGGTGGTCTACCGCCAACGAATGGATCCGTTCCCTGGGCTTCGGCGCCGGCATGGGGCTCGCCAATACCAAACGGGTCAGCGATGAGTTTACGATCAGCTCGGCGCCGGGAAAAGGTACTACGGTATACTCGGCAATATTTCTTAATTCACCCAAGGAAGAATCAGGGATTTCTCCCCTGTAAAAAAGTGTTATACGCCATACGTTCTTCGGGCTGCCCCGGCGCGGGGAGACAAATATGCGCTGCAAGGAGGCGCTGATACATGACTATACGGGAAACGTCGGCCATGCTCAAGGCTGAAATTTTACAGAATAACTTTGAAGATGTTCCCCTAACCGGGGCCTATACTTCGGATCTTCTTTCCGATGTCATGGCCAATGCCAAAGAAGGGGGGGCGCTTATTACCATCCAGGCCCACAAAAATACCGTGGCGGTGGCAACCCTGGTTAACATAACCCTTATTATCCTCTGCAATAACCGGCCCCTCCAGGACGACGACATGCTGGAAGCTGCTGAAGAAGAAGGCATCGCCGTAATCCGTACCAAAGAAAACCAATTCACCGTATCGGGAAAGCTCTGGACAGCGCTTTCCCCCCGGTGACACTTGCCATACATTTCATAACAAGGAACACAATGTGAAAATAAGAAACAAACTCCTCGTGATGATTATCACCATCACCGTGCTTGGAATCGGAATTCTTTTGGGAACTGTTTTAATGATTTCCCAAAAACAAATCACCCTGTTGGTCAACAACGAAGTGGAAAATTTAGGAGATTATGAGGCCAGCAAGATTTTAGTCTGGATGAACGCCCGTTTTAGCGTCGCCAGATCCCTTGCCCAGTCGATGGAAGCCTATGAACAAATAGAACCTGAAGACCGGCGGTTTTTTTATACTGTACTGCTGAAACAACTGGCCGAGGAAAACCCCGAACTGGCCGCCGTTTGGACCTGTTGGGAACCAAACGCCCTGGACGGCCTTGACGCCCGGTACGCCAATACCCGGGGGAGCGACGCAACCGGCAGGTTCATCTCCAACTGTT
>JAISDG010000194.1 GCA_031265015.1 Spirochaetaceae bacterium
GTGGTACAAGCCGCGTCCGGGCAGCGGCTTTCCGGGGATGCCGGGGCATCCCCGGCCGGCGATCAGCGTCAGGCGCAAGTGCGGCTGCTGGCCCGGGTTCTTGCCGCGGCGGAGATTCCCGCGGACATGGCCCGGAATATCCAGGACGATTCCGCTGTTTTTCTTGCCCAGCTGGAAAAAATTCTTGATAATAGCGATCCCTATCTGCGGATCCTGGTGGACAAACAGCATCCCCTGGCGGAGAACTATGAACCGGATGATCTGACAGAGCTTCGCTATCAAAGCTACCGGGCGGGAATTTCCGATGTGATGATGCTCCGGGACCAGGCGGAAACGGCGCTGGAAGAAATGGCCGCGGCCGCGAAAGAGGCCGGGTTGACCCTGACGGTTTCTTCCGCGTACCGGTCCTATCAGTACCAGATCGGTTCCTTTGACCGCTGGACCAAGCGGCTGGGCCTGGAGGAGGCGGAACGGGTATCCGCCCGGCCCGGCCGAAGCCAGCACCAGCTGGGGCTGGTGGTAGACTTCGGTTCCATTACCAACGAGTTTGCGGAAACCGCCGCGGGCAAATGGGTTAAGGCCAACGCCTCCCGGTTCGGCTGGTCCATTTCCTTTCCCCGGGGCTATGAGGCGTTAACCGGCTATGCCTGGGAAAGCTGGCATTACCGCTATGTGGGACGGGAACTCTGCTCCTTTATTGACACGTGGTTCGGCGGTATCCAGCAGCACGCCCTGCGTTTTATCCATGAGTGGGAAAGGGTTTCATGAAGATCAATGTCAGCCAGGACAAGTGCGTGGGCTGTAACCGCTGTATCCGGGAATGTCCTGTGGAAACGGCCAATATTGCCTGGCAGGATCTGGACGGAAACAGCAAGGTAAAGATAGACCATACCCGGTGCATTGCCTGCGGTTCCTGCCTGCCGGTCTGCGCCCAGGACGCCCGGTACTATGAAGACGATACGGAAACGTTTTTTAAGGATCTGGCCGCGGGAGAAGCGGTAACCGTCATTACCGATCCGTCCTTTAAAACAAGTTTTCCCCGGTGGAAAAATCTTTTGACCCTGCTGAAGGGGCGGGGGGTCCGCGGAATATTCGACGTATCTCCGGGCGCGGATATGTATGTCTGGGCTACCCTGAGATACCTGGCGGAGAACCCCGGCGCTTCCCTGATTTCCCCGCCCTGCCCGGCGGTTGTTTCCTATTGCCGGATACACAAAAGCGAACTGCTGCCCTATCTGTCGCCGGTACGGAGCCCCGCCGGATGTTTGGCCGCGTACCTGCGGGAATACCGGGGGATGCGGGAAAAGCTTGCCCTCTTATCCCCCTGCGTTGCCGGGACCGCTGAAGCCGGGGAGATTGCCTACCATGTAACCTTTGCGAAGCTTGCCGGATACCTGGAACGTTTAAGCGCCGCCTTCCCGGAGGAAGAAACGGAATTCGATAATCCCCGCAGCGGTCTTGGCTCGATCATGTTCATGCCCGGCGGCCTTACGGAAAACATTGAATACGTGACGGAAAAAATGACGGGGGAAAAACCGCGGGTGGAACGGTCCGGGGGCCGGGAACTGTACGAAGACCTGGACTGCTTTGCCGGAACGGATCCGGCTCTGCGTCCCCGGATTCTGGAAGTTCTTCACTGCGCCAGGGGCTGTTATTTTGGGCCCGCCGGAACGGCGGACAACGGCGGGAAAAATATCTTTGCCCTCCGGGAAGCGGTGAACCGGGAGGCCCTGAACCTGGACAGGGGTTATTACCGCAGACTTTACCGGCAGTATGACACGGCCTTTGCCCTGGATACATTCCTCTGCCGCCATGCTCCCGGGGAGCAGCCAAAGCGATCCGTGACGGAAGCGGATATCGAAGCGGCCTTTGCCGGCCTTGGCAAGCATACGGAGAAAAGCCGTACCATTAACTGCGGCGCCTGCGGTTCAGGCGCCTGCCGGGAAATGGCTGAAAAGATCGCCTGGGGGATCAATATTCCCTTTAACTGTATGGCAAAGTCCCATGAAGACATGCTGGCGGAGCACCGGCGCAATATTACCCTGTACCGGAAGAACGCGGAATACATCGACCTCGTCCACGATGTGGGATTTACCCTGCTGTCGGTAACCAATGAAAATTTTGACCAGGTTGTGGCCAACGCCCTGGAATCAATCTGCATTACCATGGCGGGCCAGGGAGCGTATTTGTGGCGGGCGGTGGAGAAAAAGGGTGAAATCCGGCTCCATTGTTTTTCCGGATATCCTCAGCCGGAATTCAAGCCTTTCAACAAGACGCTGCTTCCCGGCTGGATCGAGGAGCTTTCCCGGGGCCGTAATGTGGGACGAAACCTTTCCATCATGTCGGAGGGGGAAAAAAAGATCTTTTACCGGCGGGGCGTTGTTTCGGTGCTGGCGGTTCCCATTTTTATACGGGACAAATTCTGGGGTTGTATTTCCCTGCACAGCGGCGAGGAACAGTCCTTTGCGGAAGAGGACATCGCGGCGATAACCGCCGGAGGGCTTTTGATCGTCTCCAGCATTATGGAGCGGGAAATGACCCGGTCTCTTATCGAAGTCAAGGAACAGGCCCTGGCGGGTACTCAGGCAAAAAGCGACTTCCTTTCCCGGATGAGCCACGAAATCCGCACGCCCATGAACGCGATTGTCGGCATGACCAGGATTGCCGAACATACCAGTGACGTCACCCGGCTCAAGTACTGCCTTGCCACGATCAACGCGTCCTCCAACCACCTGCTGGGACTGATCAACGATATTTTGGACATGTCAAAGATCGAGGCCGGCAAATTCGATCTGGACAGCGTACCTTTTAATCTGGAAGAAACCCTTATCAAGGTCTGTAATATCATCACTGAAAAAACGGATAAAAAAGGCCTGGTCCTGCGGGTAATTACCCCTCCCGGCATGCATCTGTCCTATCTTGGCGACGAACTGCGGCTCTCCCAAGTGCTGACCAACCTGCTTTCCAACGCGGTCAAGTTTACCCCGGAAGGGGGCAAGATCACCATCCAGGCGGGGGTGCTGGCGGAAGAGGGGGACTATAACCGGCTGTACTTTTCCGTATCCGATACGGGAATCGGGATGAACGCCGGCCAGATGGAGCGGCTTTTTATGCCTTTCCAGCAGGCGGATAAAAACATTACCCAGCGTTTCGGCGGCACCGGCCTGGGGCTGGCTATTTCCAAATCCATTGTGGAAAAGATGAACGGCCGGATCTGGGTGGAGTCGGAGATCGGCGCAGGCTCCGTTTTTCTCTTTGAAATATGCCTTACCCGGCAGGACGAGAGCCCCCAGGACAGGCAGTACCCGGGGCTCCGCCTGCTTTTGCTGGAAGACGATGCTGAAGTCCGGCGGCAGTTCCTGCAGATTGCCGATGCCTGCAGTATCACAACCGCTGCCGCGGAAGACGGCAAAGAAGCCGCGGCAATGATCAAAAAGAACAATGGCGCGGGAATTCCCTTTGACGCGGTGTTTGTAAACGGCCTTGGGACGGCGGAGCAGTTAAGCTCCCTGGCCGGCGGCGGCCGTATTGTGCTGCTTTGTTCGTTCCTGGAATGGAGCAGGATTGAAGAGCGGGCGGCCGGGAGAGGGATACACCGCTTCCTGACAAAGCCAATCTTTCCTTCGGGATTGCTGGATGTACTCGATAAACTAACGGACAGGACCGGCGGAAAAGCGGAGCCCGCCGGACCCGAAGAGCGCCCCGACCTGAGCGGCGTGCGCCTGCTCCTGGCGGAAGACATCGAAATTAACCAGGAAATTTTCAAGGCGATCCTGGAAAATACGGGGATTACCATCGATACTGCCAATAACGGGGCCGAGGCGCTGCAAAAATTCAGGGACCTGCCCGGGGGCTACGACCTGATCGTTATGGACATCCAAATGCCCGAAATGAACGGCCTGGAGTCAACCAGGGCCATCCGGGCCCTGGATATCCCCCGGGCCTCGTCTATTCCCATTATAGCCATGACGGCCAATGTTTTCCGGGAAGACATTGAAACATGCCTGGCCGCGGGAATGAACGATCATTTAAGAAAACCGGTGGATGAAAAGGCGCTGATCGAGAAAATTAATTTTTTTGCTAAACAGAAATGAAACCGGCGCCAAAATACCTTTTTCGGCGCCGTTCATTCCCGCGGGTTCCGGGTGTGGCTACCAGTTGCCCCGCGACTCCCGGCGGGGCTTGTCCATCGCTTCGTTTACCCGGATCTGGCGGCCGTCAATTTCCTTGCCGTTGGTGCCGGCAATAGCCGCGGAAGCCTCTTCGTCGGAACCCATTTCGATAAAGCCGAATCCCTTGGAGTTACCCGTTTCCCGGTCAAAAATGATTTTGGCCGAAGCAACGGTACCGAAGCCGCCAAACAGGTTGCGCAGGCCGTCTTCGGTGGTGTTGTACGAAAGATTACCGACATACAATTTCTTTGCCATTGAAAAAATTCCTTCTCCCGGATAGATTTTGCGTTTTACTAACGTTCAACGCAAAATCCGGGGCCTCCGGGGAGCCTGATTATGCACCCGGAAAAAATCGGATGCCTCTAAAACAGTACCCCGATTTTAGGGTTGTCGTCAAGTAAAATTTATTCTATTATTGGCCTATGTCTCCCGCCAAGGTTTTTGCGTTTTCTCTGGCCCTTTTCCGCGTTTTTTCCGTCTTTGGGCAGGACCGGCCGGGTCCCGAACAGGTAATGAAGGCCTTTGTTGCCGCTTACCCCGGAGTGATTGAACGGGCCGAATACCGGAACGGCGACTGGGCGGTGCTGATGCGGGGCAAATGGTTTTACCATGCCGACGGCCGCCTCCTTCCGGAAGAACACCGTTCCCAGGCGGATTCCTGGGCCCGGCAGTCTTTTTACTCGTACTTCCCCGATTTGCCCCCCTGGAAAGAACCGGAAGGGGAACAGGCGGAGCGGCTCAAAAATGTCCTGGCAAGCAGAAGGGCCAATCCCCCCAAACGGGATCCGGAATTCTACGACACCCTGTGGCAGGCCCGTACCAGGAACGAGGCCGCCGCCAACCTGGTGCAGATAAGCTTTTTGGGCAAGCGTTTTGGCGTTCACCGGGACATATCGGAGCGCCTGAAAAAAATAGACGCCCTTATTACGGAAGAGGCAAAGACCGACCCGGCGGTGCGGCAGTGGATAGACAGCATCGGTTCTATCGGCGCCTGGAACTGGCGCAATGTGGCCGCCACGGTGAGCCGAAGCTATCATTCCTACGCGGTAGCCCTGGACATCCTGCCCAAGGCCCTGCGGGGACTTGCCACCTACTGGCAGTGGACGGCGGACAACAACCCCGAGTGGTATAAAGTTCCCTATTCGGGACGCTGGCATCCGCCCCTTTCGGTGGTACGGATCTTTGAACGGTACGGTTTCTGCTGGGGCGGCAAATGGCCCCTTTTTGACACCATGCATTTTGAATACCGGCCGGAAATTATGGCGCTCTACGGCATGAAGGTGTCCGGTCCGTGAAACAGCATGTGGTATCCGCGCTGGTAGAAAACCGGGCGGGAACCTTAAGCCGCGTATCGGGCCTGTTTGCCCGGCGGGGTTTTAATATAGACAGCCTCACGGTGGGCGAAACCGCGGATCCTTCCATTTCCCGCATGACCATCGCCGTTACCGGAAATGACGCGGTGCTGGAACAGATCATCAAGCAGCTGAAAAAACTGGTGGACGTTATCGCCGTCCGGGAACTGGAAAGCGGATCCTGCCTGCGCCGGGAGATCATGCTCGTCAAGGTAGGGGCCGATGAAAAAAACCGGCCCGCGGTAATCCAGATTGCGGGGATCTTCCGGTCCAGGGTGATCGACGTGTCCTCTTCCACCGTTACTATCGAAGCTACCGGGGATATGGAAAAACTCAACGGCCTTCTGATGCTTCTGCTGCCCTACGGGGTGCTGGAGCTGGCCCGGACGGGACTGGTGGCCCTGGAGCGGGGAGACAGGGTGCTGTCTGTTCATGAAACCGGCGCGGAAGGGCCCTCATGAAAACCGGAAAAATCGAAACCTCCGCGGCGCCCGGAACAAACGAAACGGTACGGAACATCATCATATTTGACACCACCCTCCGGGACGGTGAACAGGCCCCGGGCTGCAGCATGAATCCCCGGGAAAAACTTGAAGTAGCCCGGCGGCTGGAAAAACTCGGAGTGGATGTGATAGAAGCGGGATTTCCCGCTTCCAGTCCCGGGGATCTGGAGTCGGTCAAAGCCATTGCGGAGATCGTTAAAGACAGTACCGTGGCGGGCCTGTGCCGGTCCCTGGAAAAGGACATTGACGCCGGACGGGAAGCCCTTAAAAAAGCGGTTTGTCCCCGGATCCACATTTTTCTTGCCACCAGTCCCGTCCACATGAAGTGGAAACTCAAAATGACCGAAGATCAGGTCCTGGAACAGACGGCGGCCGCGGTGAGGTACGCGAAAAAATTCTGTTCCGACATAGAGTTTTCCGCGGAGGACGCGTTCCGCAGCGATCCCGGTTTTGTCTGTGCCGTTTTCGGCGCGGCAATCAAAGCCGGGGCTTTAACGGTTAATTTTCCCGATACCGTAGGGTACGCCATGCCCGGCGAATTCGGCGAACGGATCCGCTACGTCAGGGACCATACGCCGGGAATGGAAAAGGCCCGGCTGTCGGTCCATTGTCACAACGACCTGGGACTCGCGGTGGCGAACAGCCTGGCCGCTATCGTCAGCGGAGCGGACCAGGCGGAATGTACCCTGAACGGCATCGGCGAGCGGGCGGGGAACGCTTCGCTGGAAGAAATCGTCATGTCCCTCCGGCTCCGGAAGGAATCCCTCAAGGCGGATACCCGGATCGACGCCACCCAGATTTACGGCGCCAGCCGCCTGGTAAGCCAGGTGACGGGGGTAAAGGTTCAGCCCAACAAAGCCATCGTGGGGGAAAACGCTTTTGTCCACGAGGCGGGAATCCATCAGCACGGGGTCATGGCCAACCGGGAAACCTACGAAATCATGACCCCCGAATCGGTGGGCATTTCCAAAAACCAGATGATCCTGGGCAAACACTCGGGCCGCCATGCCTTCGAGGACCGGTTAAAACTGCTGGGCTTTTCCGTGGACGGGGAAACCATGGAAAAGATCTTTGCCGAATTCAAGGACCTCGCGGACAAAAAGAAGACCGTCAGCGACCGGGACATCGAAGCCCTGGTGATGGGCGCGGCCGCGGCGCCGGAAACCTGGAAGCTGGATCACTGGGCGGTGAATACCGGCAGCGCCCTGGGGGCCAGCGGCACCATCCGGCTGCAGCACAAAGACGGCGCGTACCGGAAGCTTGTTTCCCTGGGGGATGGCCCCATTGATTCGATCTACAAGGCGATCAACCAGATTATCGGCAGGGAGCCGGAACTGGAACTCTACGAGATCGGGGCGATTACCGGGGGCTCCGCCAGCCAGGGCGAAACCATGGTAAAGATAGTCTGGGACGACAGGCGCTACAACGGCCGGGGCGTTTCCACCGATGTGATTGAATCTTCCATTAAAGCCTATCTTGCCGCGGTGAACGCCATGGAATACGAGCTTGCGCGGCAGACCGGCAGTAACGAGTAACGAATGGATAAAACGGTAGAAGTTCTTGACACCACCCTTCGGGACGGCGCCCAGGGCGAGGGGATAGCTTTTTCCGTTCAGGATAAACTCGCCGTGGTCCGCTCCCTGGACGAACTGGGGGTAGCCTGGATAGAAGCGGGAAACCCCGGCAGCAATCCCAAGGATGCCGATTTTTTTGCCCTGGCCGAAAGCCTGAAACTGGAACAGGCAAAACTCTGCGCCTTCGGCCCTACGAAAAAGCCCGGGGGGAAAGCCGCGGATGATCCCCAGCTCCAAAGCCTCCTGGCGGCAAACACTCCCGGAGTAGTGATCTTCGGCAAAAGCTGGGATCTCCATGTCGCGGAAGTACTGCGGGTGAGCCTTGAAGAGAATCTCGCCATGATCGGCGAAACCATCGCCTTCCTTGTTTCCCGGGGAAAGAACGTTTTTTTTGACGCGGAACATTTTTTTGACGGCTGGAAAGCGAATGCCGGCTATGCCCAGGCTGCGGTACAAACCGCCCGGGAAGCCGGCGCTTTCCGGATTGTCCTGTGCGATACCAACGGAGGCTCCTTTCCCAAAGAAATTACCGCCGGAGTGGAAGCCGCCGCCGCCTGCCTTGCCGGGAAAGAAACGGCCGGGGCCTTGCCGCCCTTTCTGCTTGGGATCCATACCCACAATGACGCGGGGCTTGCCGCCGCCTCCTCTATTGCCGCGGTAGAAGCGGGATGCCGTCATGTACAGGGAACCCTGGTGGGTTTTGGGGAGCGTTGCGGGAATACCTGCCTGGCGGCCCTGCTGCCAAGCCTGTGCCTGAAGATGGGCTTTTCCTGCCTGCCCCGGGGAAAGCTTGAGCGGATTTCCGAAATTACCCGCCGGGTAGCGGAAATCGCCAATGTGTCCGTGCCGGGCGACATGCCCTACGTAGGTTCCTCCGCCTTTTCTCACAAGGGGGGAATGCACAGCGACGGGGTCCTTAAGGTACGCAGATCTTTTGAGCATATTGATCCTTCCCTGGTGGGAAACAACCGCCATCTTTTGATGAGCGAAGTAGGGGGCCGTTCCGCCATTGCCGAGCGAATAAAAAAGATCGACCCCGCTATCACCAGGGAACATCCGGTGGTGGCCCAGCTGGCGAAAAAACTTAAAACCATGGAAGCTTCGGGCTGGGCCTTTGAAGGAGCGGACGCGAGCTTTGAACTTCTGGTACGCCGGGAGCTGGGGCGTTACAAACCCCTCTTTACGATCCTTGCCTACCGGGTGATGAGCGAACACCCCACGGGAGCATCCATCGCCTGTTCCCACGCGTGGGCCAAGGTATGGGTAGACGGCCAGGATGAAATCGCCGCGGCCGAAGGGGACGGCCCGGTCAACGCCCTGGACGGGGCCCTCCGCCGGGCGCTGCTCCGGTTTTACCCGGAGCTGGAGCATGTCCGGCTGACGGACTACAAGGTCCGGGTCATTGACGGCAGGGCGGCCACCGCCGCCAAGGTCCGGGTTCTTATCGAATCCACCGACGGCCCCAACAGCTGGACTACCCTGGGGGTCTCGGAGGACATTATCGACGCCAGCCGCGCCGCCCTGGTGGATTCCATCGAGTTCAAACTGATAGGCGACACAGAACGGAAGTTTAAAACCTATTTGTAGAGACGCTTGTCGTTTTTCGCCGGACATCCCCAGCCACGGCAGAGACAGGTGGACCGTGTCTGCGAAATGATATGCTCAAAACGCCTATTCCCCGGCTGGGTTTGAAGCAGCTGGCGCTTCGGGCAAAATACGATATTCCGGGTATCGTTTTCCCTCACGAAAATCTACCGCAACGCTTACTATATCACCTTTTTTAATAGAAGAACTGAAAGCATAATACAAATGCCCGTCGGGGGCAGTTGCTTTAGTATCTATATCTATTCCGTTCTCCAGGAGTACTTTTGCCGTCTCCTTGTTACCGTTCATCGACGCTATAAACAATAAGGTCATGCCGGAATAATACCCGTTGTCATATCGTTTTCCGTTTGGGTCTTTCAGGTACGGCAGCAGTTTCATCATTAAATAGGGGTTCCCGCTTTCCGCCGCATAGCAATATATATCCCATCCATCGGGATCGGCGTGATCCGGCGACACCGCCCCCTTTTCTATATACGGCATAAGCAGATCGTCATACCCGCCGCCCGCCAAAAGCAAAAACTCAGACTGCCATACCTTGCCGTAATCTTCATCCCATTCACGAAAACCAAGCGGGTCGTAGTTAAAATCTATCCGTACCAGTTCCGCGGAGGGTTCAATGCCAAATTCAAACAACAGGTCAACCACATCCCGCAGCTCATTGTAATTCAGCGCAAGCAATAACGGCGTCAGTCCGTTCTCTCCCCGAAAGTACATATCGGCGCCGTTTTCCAGTAATATCCGTACTGATGCAAGGGCTTCATTTTTTCGATCGGGCCTGGCATATACGAGTTGTATATAATACATCAGCAAATTCGCGTTCGGCTCCACAATCGCGTTAACGTTTGCTCCATACGCAATCAGCTTTTTTGCCGATTCGGGTTCATCCCAGGTACTCGCCAGGGGGAAACTATATTTAAGTCCGATCAATGAATCATTATCTTTGAATAACGATTTAAGAGTATAGGTATAATTCGGATCCGCGCCGCGCCCAAGAAGATAATTCAGGGAATCAGAGTTATATTCAGCCGCATAAATTATTGAATCCCCAATATTAATTCCGCGATCCAGGCATAGTTGCATTGTTTCTATGTCCCCGGCCACCACCGCTTCAATATAAGCATTTTCGTCATAAACTTTTTCTTTTTTACAGCCCGGTACCAGCGCCAGTATCAGCAGGATGCCTATTTTTATCTTCATACTTCTCCTCCTACAATCCTGTGTCCAATGTTGTCGCTCTTATCCTGTTATAGTTTTTTAGTATCAGCGGATCTGTACTTTTTCCGTCCGGATCGTTGTCGGAAACAATGCCAAGAATCGGCTGATATTCAGCCATGCGGAGCCTCCTGGGGTTTACTTAGGACAAGAAACCGTTTTTTGAAAACCTCTACCGCTCTACTCTGTACTGGGGATACCGTTCGCCCTTTTCATAACCAGATATTGCCAAGTCAACTCCAAATTGTCTTCCCGCTATGTCAACCGGACTCCCATCCCGATGGTAAACGATTAGTCCGCTGCTTGTATCTATGCCGTTCTCCAAAAGTACCTTCGCCGTTTCTTCATTATCGTTCGCGGCCGCTACATGCAGCAGCGAAAGATTAAGTAAATCCCCCATCCTGTACCGTTTTGAATTGACATTGGGAAGATATTTTAACAGGGCAACCATCATCCACGGATCGCCCCCCTCCGCCGCCCAGTAGTACATGTCGTGCCCGTCGGGGGTCGCGTGATCTGGCGTTACCACTCCTTTTTCTATATACGGTATCAGTATGTCGTGATATCCGCAGCTTGCCAACAGTAAAAATTCATCCTGCCAGACAACGCCGTATTCCTCATCCCATTCCTTAAACCCCAAAGGATCGTAGTTAAAATCAACGCGTACCGGTTTGGCGGAAGGGACGGCCCCGAACTCAAGCAG
>JAISDG010000005.1 GCA_031265015.1 Spirochaetaceae bacterium
TAAATTAAAAATTCCAAGAGCCCCTGATACCAGGGAAATTCCTGCCCCAGTACATTGATCTTTAAAAAAAGCAGGAGTATCAGAAAAATAACATTGGTAACGCCGAGGTATATCAACAATCCCCAGACCGTCTGGTAACAAAAGCTCACAACCGCCATACCGATAACGATAAGAAAAAGTATGCGGTCCCCCCCCAGCGACAGCGCGAGGATTATTTCAATAAGCACCGGACACAGGGGCATAAGCCATGATTTGTTTGATGTGGAAATCCGCCGGCTAAAACCCATCCCGATTATGGCTATAATTTCCGCCGACGCCGCGATGATACGGCAGGTCTGTTCAACGCCGGGGGTAAGGAAAACAAAACAATAAACCAGGGCGAGGGCGGCATAAGAGGCGGCCCCGGTACCGGCGATCAGCCGCTGAGCCTGATGGGTCAGCCCCAGCCAGACGCGGGTCTTTTTAACGCTGTCGGAGGTCACTGCCGTTTATCCATAAGACTTTCCTGTCCATGGGGCAAGGCAAAGTCCAGCGCCTGGGGAACAGCTTCGTATTCTACCGCCGTATCATAGAAATGTTCCCCATCCAGACAAATCTCCATGATCTTTTCCGACGACACGGCCACGCTTTTCCCCCGGTAGTGGGAAATGTAACCCGGCCATTTATAATAACGCCCTTTGGCATAATCCAGGGCCAGGAGTATAAATTTTATTCCCCTGACGAAGCGAACCAGATAAATATCAAGGAGGCCGTTGTTAGGCCGGGCTTCCGCCGCCGGATACCTATTGCTGCCCAGATACGGCTGGTTGGCTATCAATATGTTGATATAATCTCCGTGCAAAACAGTTCCATCAATTACCACTTGATATGTTTTAACGGTCCCGCTTTTAAAAGCGTAATAAAGGGCGGAAAAAACATAGAGCCAGCCGCTGCGGACAACCCAGCTGGGCAGATGATCTATGTTTGAGCGGATGCGATCCCCCGCCTGGACCGCCAGGGCTTCCAAACCTATAAAACTGGCGCAGATCCCAAAATTATTCCCGCAGCGTATAAGATCAAATGAAGAAACCTCGGAAAAGACCAGGTTTCTAATGGAGGAGAACCGCTGCACCCTGTCTTTTCCAAAGTTATATAAAAAAACATTGTCTATACCAAAGGGCCAGGCCGCCACCTGCGCGTTGGGCATTCCCACCACACCGTTGATAACTTCCATAAGGGTGCTCATCCCCCCCACGGCATAAACCCGTACAATTCTTTCCGCCGCGGAGACATACCGGCGGGTAAAGCCCACCGCATCCCGCTTCCACCGGGTGACATGGATATCGTATTGAACTTCCGGATAATTAGAAAAGAACAGACGGATATCGGTGCACACATTATCTACATAGTCTTTAAGAAAAAAGGCCTTTGGATTCACTATAAAAAGATGCTTCACGACAAGGCCCCCAGCAAAAGGCTTATCGCCTGTTCCGATTCATCGTAATCCATACATTCCAGGGCGTCGGCGATTTTTTCCAGATTCCCCGTAATCTCCAATCGGGGATCGTCCCAGGAATATTCCAAAAGATCGTTGATGATCCCGCCGGCTTTATCGGAATCAAAAATCTGGGATGCTTCCAGGGCCTTTTTAAGGGAATCGATCAGGGTCGAAATATCCCCGGGGCCCTTGGCCGGCATTTCCCGCAGCCGGGGAATAGCCGCAAGCTGTTTGGTAAAGACCGCCAGTTTTTCCTCAAAGACCGGGTAGCCCTGGAGGCATTGATCCGCCTCCCCCGCCTTGGCGGCAAATTCCAGGGTCTTGGCTTCGTCCCCCAGCCCGGCCGCCCCGATGGCGTACAGGGCGCCCTTTATTCCGTGAACCTCGATGGCAAAGGTCGGAAGATCCTCCGTATAAAGGGAATGCATTTTTTTCATTTTCCCCTCAAAGGACCGGGCGGAAATCCGCAGCAGGTTTCCGTACTGTTCCGCATCGCCCCCGGCATGGAACAATCCCTTGTCCGCGTCCAGACCTTCAATAGAGCGGGCCGTTTGCAGGGGGGATTCTTCTCCGGGGTCCGCCGCCCCGGAGGCCGCCGGTTTTGCAATTTCCGCAATTTCCGCGGGAAGCGTCGATTCAGGTTTTACCGCCGGACCCCGGTCCCCCGCGGCCTCATGCCGGCTGAATTCCTGCCTGCTGAGGACATAGGAAACCGTCTGGGAAATAAAGAGCAGGGCCGTGTCGCTGTGCACCAGGGGGCCCGTTTCGCTGTCTCCTTCCATAATGACATAGGCCTCCAGCCTGCCCGAGGCTAGGAAGGGAAGAATACAGAGATACCTGGTTTCTTCCCCGGTAAAATCGATCTTCTGCCCCCGCATGGCGTTAAGATTCATGGAAATATACTTTCTCCCCGCCAGCAGAGGCGCGACCTGGCGGTGGAAGGCGAAATATTCGGACCCCTTTTTTACGCCCAGACCCCGTTCAAAAGAGTCCCGCAGCATGGCGCCGTCTTCGGAAACAACCACCAGAGAAGCCCTGTAGAGTCTAAAATAATCACTGATCAACGGGATAATCTCGTCAAAAACATCTTCCAGGCAGTCGCGCTGGTACAGGGCGTTATGCAGCCGGATATAAATTTCCAGCAAGTCCTGGGATCTTTCCTGCATGACAATATATATTTTGAACTGTTCCACCATGCGGTACAGGGACTGGGTCAT
>JAISDG010000043.1 GCA_031265015.1 Spirochaetaceae bacterium
GGGATCGTCTCGTCGGCTTCCATGCTGGTTCCCCAGCTGGATAACGTAACAAGCCTTACCCTGTGGCCTGAGGACAATCCCGATGAGTTCCAGGAAAAGCTGGAAGCGGCGGTTAAGGCCGCCGACACCGGAGACGGGGTGTTTATCCTGGCGGATATGCTGGGGGGAACCCCCGCCAACCGGGCTATGTACTGCATCGGGGAAAGGGTCAGAATGATGACAGGGCTGTCGCTGCCCATGTTGTATTCCCTTATCAATATCCGGGAAGAAACAAGCGATCTGGAAGCGCTGGCCCGGGACGTCATGGCCGAGGCAAAGGATGCCATGGTCGACGTAAACAAAATGATTTCCTCCAAAGACGGGGAATAACGGGAGCGCGGTAATGATCAAGCATTTACGGATTGATAACCGGTTGATCCACGGTCAGGTAGCGGTGGCGTGGCTCAAATACATCAGCGCCAAGGCTATTATTGTCTGCAACGACAAGGTGGCTTTGGATCCCATACAAAAAATGGCTCTGCCTTTGGCGGCCAGGGGATCCAACGTGCTGGTGTTAAGCATTGCGGACACCCTGAAATACGAGAAGGAACACCAGGACGAAAATATCTTTGTCATTGCCAAATTTCCCCAGGATGCCCTGGCTGTTCTTAACGCCGGCGTCAAGGTCCAGGAAATCAATGTGGGAAACGCCGCTCCCATCGCGGGGACCAAGTATGTCATGGTCACCAAGTCCATCGCCGCTACCAAAGAAGATGCCGCCGTGTATCAGCAGATAGCGGAGAAGAACGGCGGTAAGCTTACTTCCCAGATCATGCCCCAGAACGAGACGTCGGATTTTTTGGCGGCCTTAAAAAAGGCAAAGTTATTGTAACAGCCAGGGAACGCTGCTTTCTACCCCGGCAGAAAATAAGGCCCAAAGAGGCCCTGTTTGTCCGGGGTATATTTTTGTATTGCTCTGTTTGCGGCGCTTAATAAGGAAGGCTCCAGGAATATGCAGGTTTATATTGCCAGGGTATTGAACGCCCTTTTACTGCTCTTTTCCGCGGTAATCGTTATTCTCTTTGCGGGAATTTTTGTCGCTTCCCGGTTTTTTCCCGGGTACCTGCGTTGGCATATTCTGGTCTTTGCCGTAACGGCCGTGGCCCTGACCCTGTTTTACCGTTATCTTGAAGAGAACTGGGACAAGCGGGTCATTTTACGAATGGCCCGGGAAGGCAAAATCGGCCTTATGCATATAAACGGCGGAAAGCGGCTTATGGCCCTGCGGGATACCGCTTTCAGGCACTACTGGATCTATGAGCTGGAAGGGGAACTGTATAACGCGAACCACGAAAAACTGGCGAAAACCTTTCAGGAAAAAATGAATTCCGCCACGGAGGATGTACCCTCCGGTTTCGTTTATGTTACCTACGACGAACAGAAACCCGCCCAGATTTTTATTATCCCCAACGCGATGATAGGCGGCCTTCCCAATCTTATGCCCATAGTCAAGGGCTATGAAAAGAATTCCGCCATCCCCATCCGTTACCTGGACGCCCATTATAACAGGGGAATGGTACTGAAAACCTACCGGGAAGCCATGGCGGATTATAAGAAGGCCCAAACATAAGCGTCGTATGCGGCCGTAGGGCCGCAGTATTTAAGTAAACGGGAAATGGAGTTTCATGAAGATAGGAACGGTGGGAACCAATTTTATTGTGGACACCTTTATTGAGGCGGTCCGTAAAACGGGAAAGGCGGAAATAGCCGCCTGTTATTCCCGGCAGCCGGAAACGGCCGCCGCGTTTGCGAAAAAACACGGCGTCCCAAAATTGTATACCGGCAGGGACGCTTTTTTACAGGACGGAGACCTGGACTGCGTTTATGTGGCGGCCCCCAACGCCCTCCACTATGGGTGGGCCCGGGATGCCCTGACCGCGGGACGGAGCGTTATCTGTGAAAAGCCCTTTGTTTCCAACGCGGCGGAACTTGAAGATCTGGCTGCCCTGGCAAAGGAAAAGCGGCTCTTTTTGTTCGAAGCCCTCACGGTGCCTCATCTGCCCAATTTCCGCCTTATCCGGGAAAAGCTTTCCGCCGTCGGCGCCGTCCGTTTTGTACAGCTGAATTTTTCACAGTATTCCAGCCGTTACGGCGCTTTCCTGGCGGGAAAAAATCCCAACCTTTTCAGTCCTGATTTTTCCGGCGGCGCGCTGATGGATCTTAATTACTACAATCTGTGTTTTATTTTGAGGCTCTTCGGGGAACCGGAGGAGCTGCGGTATTTTGCCAACAAGGCCGAAAACGGCATAGACCTCTCCGGCCTGCTGGTATTGCGGTACGGCGGTTTTATCGCTTCCGCTGCGGCTACCAAAGACAGCGACAGCAGTAATTTTGTGCAAATCCAGGGAGAAAAAGGCTACATTGTTTCCCGGTCCACCGCCAGCAATCTCCGCGGCGGTTTTGACCTGGTAACCCGGGCGGCCGGCGCCGCGCCCGGGGAAGAACATTTTAACGCCCAGGAAAGCGAGAACGTGCTTGTGTATGAAGTTGAAGACTTTATCCGGGAATATACAGCGGGCGATCCCTCCTCTTCCCGGGAGGCCCTGACGGACAGTATCATCGCGGCCCGCTGGATGGACAGGGCCCGGAAAGACGCCGGCATAGTCTTTGCGGCAGACAAGCGGACATGAAAATGGGGTTTTCCCGGCGGGACATTACGCCGGATTTTCCGGTTCCCCTGGCGGGGTACCTGGTAAGCCGCGTGTCCCGGGGGGTACACGACAGGCTCTACGCCAGGGCCTTGGCTTTTGACGGCAGGGAAGCTTCCGGACCGGTGGTGCTGCTTCAGCTGGATCTGCTTAACCTGGACAGTATCTGCATGAACCGGATCCATGAAGGGATCGCCGCTTTCGGCCTGCGTAAAGATCAGCTCCTGGTCTGCGCCATCCATACCCATTCCGGCTTTGGCGGTATTTTTGATCCCGGTAAAGGCATAAACCGGGAACTGGAACCCCTGCTGGGAGCCCCCGATCCCCGGCTGGCCGATTTAGTCGTCCGGGAAAGTCTTTCCGCCGTGGAGGAGGCCCTGGCGGAACGGGTAGAAACCATGGTGAGGATCCGCAGGGGCGTTCTTGAGGGGCTGGGGACCAACCGGCACGATCCGGATCTGCCCTGCGATAAAAGCCTCCTGCTTATCGAGTTCTGCCGCATGGATTATAAAAAAATCCTTCTGTACAGCACAGGCTGTCATCCAACGGTGCTGAACGGGGAAAATCTTCTTTTAAGCGCCGACTTTGCCGGCGCGGTAGCGGGAAAACTGGAAAAGTCCGGCCCGGATCCTTCACCGCCTGCGGAGTTTTCCCTGTCCGGAAAACCCGGAGGGGATGTTTCCGGCAGGCCTGACGGCTATGATCTGGTTATTTTTATCAACGGCGCCGCGGGAGATATGAGTACCCGTTTTACCAGAAACGAAAGCAGTTTTGCGGAATGCGGCCGGTATGCGGACCTTATCCTCGGGGCAATCGAAGGCCTCAAAAAGGGCGTTTTTTTGCCGCTGGAAAGGGTTACATTGCGTTACCATACGGCCGGTCTTTGCCGGGCAACAATACAGGACGAAAAAAATGCCGAAGAGCGGCTGAAAGAATCCCGGCAAACCCTGGAAACCCTGCGGCAAAAAGAAGCTTCCCCAAAAGAAATCCGCCGGGCCGAATCCTTTGTGGAAGGAGCGCAGATTAATCTGCTTACGTCCCGCCATGCAAAAGGCCATGCCGGATTAAACAGCGAAACCGGCTGTACCGGCGGGGAAGAAATCCCGGTTGAAACCGGTATACTGCGCATCAATGCCAGCGTGATTGTCTGTGTTCCCTTTGAACTGTTTTCGACCCTGGCGCTGATGCTGAAACGGGAAAAGCAGGCGGATGTTTTTGGCTACGCCAACGTACTGCGCGGTTATCTGGCGGACCGGGAGTCCTACGACAATATGGAGTACGAAGCGCTGTCCAGTGAATTTAGACGCGGCGAAGGGGAGCGTTATATTGAACTTGTGACGGCATTGTTGTAAACTTAAAGATGAAATGCCCCTTGATATAATTGCCTTTGATTTGGACGGCACGACCCTTTCCAGCAGCAATATGATCAGTGAAGCGAATCTTGACGCCCTTAAGAAAGCCCATGGCAGCGGGGTCCGCCTTGTTCCCTGCACAGGCCGTTCCATGTATGAACTTCCCGGCGAACTGAACGCCCTTATTGACGAGCTGGGGTTTAGCGTTTTTCCCTATATCATCACCGATAACGGCGCCCAGGTATACGATTTGCCGAAACGGAAACTGCTGTATACCAAAGATATCCCGGAAAAAAGGGCTTTAAAAATTTTATCGGAAGGACGCAGGCGGCTTGCCATAACCTACGGCAGTTTCGGAATTATGGGCGCCGCTGATAATCAGGGAATAGTCTGGGAAGCGGAAGAAGCGGCTGTATTTGTTCGGGAATACGGGCGGAAATGGAATCTGCCCGCCGCTAACCTTGAAGAGCTGATAAAATGGAACTGCGGGGTGGTTAAAATATCCATGAATTTTGCCGACGCCGGTGAAAGCAAAAGGTGCTTTGAGGAATTTTCTTCCTGGCCCGGCCTTGCCCTGTCCTCGTCCTCCGTTGAAAATATCGAGTTTATGCAGGAAGGAATCAGCAAAGGCGAAGCCCTTACGTTTATTTCCGGGCATCTGGGAATACCCCTTTCCAGAATCATGGCCATCGGGGATAACCACAACGACATGGAGATGATTACCATCGCGGGATTCGGGGTTGCCATGGGGAATGCGGTTCCGGAACTAAAGGAAAAGGCCCGCTGGGTTACCGCCGCCAATGATGAAGACGGCCTGGCCCGGGCCATCGAAAAAATGTTCGCCGAATTTTAGCGGTCAGGCTGCCGGCGAAAAATTGTTTTCCGCCAGGAACGCCTCCACCGCCGCGGCGGCCAGGTCTTCGTCTTCCCCTGAAAAGGTCATAGTTAGTTCCTGCCCCTGTTTCAGGGTCAGGGCCATGACGCCGATGATACGCTTGGCGTTGACCATTTTCGCCGGCGTTCCAAGCTGGATGTCGCTCTTGTACTTCGCCGCCAGTTTTACCAGAAGTCCCGCGGGCCGCGCGTGAAGCCCCAGTTCATCGTTTATCAGATATTTGATTTCCTTCATCCAATAACTCCTCCGGCATA
>JAISDG010000102.1 GCA_031265015.1 Spirochaetaceae bacterium
AGATTGCTTTAATTGTAAAATTGGTACATACTCAAAACTGGTAAAATGATGAATCGCGCGGAATACCAAAAAGCCTTCGATCAGGCCCTGAACCTCCGGGCCGGCTGGCTTGAAAAAACAGAAGTCCCCAAATTCAAGGAAGAAATCAGGACTTTCCATAACGCCTTTGAGGCCCTGTACAAACTGCTGATTCAGAAAAAACTTATTAACGAGGATCCCTACAAACAGGAAGCTAAAATAGGGGAAATCAGGGTTCCCCCTCCCATCCAGCCGGACGGGGACCGGAAAGATCAGCTTACCATGAACCTTTCCGCCTATGACAACCAGCTGGATTTTTTGGTTAATTTTTTCCAAATCAGCATTGATTTTTTAACGCTGGAAAATATCAAGCGGATCCTGGCCCTGGTCAAGTATATCGACTGGGCTCATTTTACTACCAATACCCAAAGTGCAACCACCAAGGCGGTGGTTGATGTAGTCAACCAGGCCCGGATAGGGAGCGATCCGCTTACCGCCAATATGATCAACGAGTCCCTGGACAAACTGAACCAGGGGACGGGCTCAATTATCGCTTACCTGAGGGAAGCTACCGGTTTTAACCGGGAATTCTACAAACTGGAACTGCGGCAGAACATCACCGCCTCCATGAACGACGCTTCGGTAGAGGCGGTCAGAAAAAAATTTTCCGCCGCCATGCCCGGAAAGCCCTTTTATCCCGATTTGATCGAAGAACTGATCCGGGAAGATTTTAGCCCCGGCGGCGAGCAGCTCCGTTCCGCGGTGTTGCAACAGCTGGCGGTTCCGGAAAACAAGCCGAGGGTTGTCAAAAAGGAAGTTTCCGTTAAGACATCCCTGCTGGAAGGCCTGACGGTGATTAGTTCCACGACCGCCGCGCTGGGCGACATTATTCCCCGGCTGGACGAAAACAACATGGTCTTTCAGAACCGCAGGCAGACCTTTGGTGAAAAACTCCGGGAACTGTTCCGCCAGATGCTGAACAGGGAACCCGCGCCGGTGATATACAACATCGAATACATCGATCCGGCAAAGGGCGCCTCGGTTAAGGAAACCGTCAATTTCTATGCCTTTCGTCCGGAACTTGACAAAAAGCTCCGTTTTTTTGCCTCCCTGGGAGGAAGAGGCGGCGCGGCCGCTTCCCGGCTTGAGGCAATGGAAGAAAAGCCCCTGCTGGCCCTGCTTGAAAAAGCCCTCCGGGAAGCCCAGGGCCTTCACAGGACCCTTTTCGGGCTGGACGAGTACTTTAAAGCGGAAGCCCCCAGGGAAAGCAGGGAAAAGATAAAAGGCATCAAGCCCGAACTGGGGACCTTGAAAAACGCCATTATCAAAGCCAACCAGAAGCGGCATGAATACAGCGCCCAGCTTGAAGAGGAAGAGCAACTTAAACGGCTGGGCGTTACGCCCGTTTCCTAACCGGGCGCATAAAACTCCGGAAGTACCGGAAAGGACCCATAATGAAAACAGCGGTTAAACAAATCCTTTTTTGCGCCGGCCTTGTAGTGCTGGCGGTTTCCCTCGGGGCGCAGGCCGAACCGGGGACCGGGAATAACCCGCCGGACGGGGGCAGAAAAATTTTTACCCTTCCGGGACAGTACGCCGAAACCCGGCCGGATATTGCCGACCGTACCGAACTGATGGCGGTGTTATCCGGCAACGGCCTGGAGCTGGACTTTCGTAAATCCTACCTGGCCAGCGAAGCCCAGATATTTACCGCCCTCTACGAAGGGCTCTTTTCCTACAACCCCTTTACCCTGGAGCCGGTTCTGGCCGCCGCTTCGTCCTGGCAGCTGTCGGAAGACAAAAAGGTTTGGACCTTTACAATCCGGCAGAACGCCCGGTTCTGGAACGGCGATCCCCTGCGGGCGGAAAATTTCCGCTCGGCATGGCTTTCTATGCTGGATCCCTCCAGGGAAATCCCCTATTCATCCCTTTTCGACATTATCGAAGGCGCCAGGGACTACCGGCTGGGAAAGACGGCGGATCCCTCCACCGTGGGAATCATTGCCCAGAGCGATACCGTTCTGGTGGTCCGGCTGAACGCCCCGGCATCTTTCTTTCCCAGCATGCTCTGCCACCATTCGTTCAGCCCCATTCATCCCTCCATGCTTGATGCCGGGAACTGGTCCGTACCCGTTTCCAACGGCCCCTTTTATGTAACGGGAAGGGACGAAGAAACCCTGACCCTGACAAAGAACGAGCTGTACTGGGACGCGGAGCGGGTCTCCCTTAAAAAGATCATCCTGCGCCTTACCGACGACGATGAAGAATCCGCGGCGCTGTGGAATTCCGGGGAAGCCCGGTGGATTGCCGGCTCCGTTGACCTGGATGCCCTGAGCGACCGCAGCGGCATCATGGTAAACCCCATGTTCGCCACCCATTACTACTATATCCGTTCCACCGGGCCCTGGAAGGATCACCGGCTGCGCCGGGCCCTGACGCTGGTCCTTCCCTGGAACGAAATCCGGGGAAACTATTACCTTCCCGCCAAAACCCTGATCTATCCCATCTCGGGGTATCCTGAAATCGAGGGCATTGAGTCCGGGGACGAGGAAGAAGCCATGAACCTTCTTGAAGAAGCGGGATACCCCAGGGGAGTGGGACTGCCGGAACTGGTTATCCGGATTACCCCTTCGGAAGATCAGGACCGGATAGCCAAGCTCATGGCCTCCGCCTGGATGAAGCTGGGCATCCCGGTCAAGCTTGATGTCGTGCCCTACAACCGCTACTTTGCGTCCCTGAAAACCGCGGATTATAACGTGGGATCCACCACCTGGATCGGGGACTTTGCCGATCCCTATACGTTTTTGCAGATGTGGCGGCGGGATTCCAACCTGAACGACGCCCGCAATGATGACGAGGACTACGAGGCCCTGATGGAGCGATCCATGTACGAAGAGGGGAAAGCCCGGTTCGACACTCTGGCGGAGGCGGAACAGCTTCTTCTGGACCGGGGAGCGGTGCTGCCCGTTTCCTTTAGCCCCGCCCTTAACATCATCGACACCGACGAAATAGAAGGATGGTTTCCCAATGCCATGGACATCCATCCCTTTAAGTACTTCCGCTTTAAGGCCTTTAAGCCTTTACCGGGAGTCACCAGGCTGTAGGGTTCAAGCTGTTTCAAGGCACTGGGGGAACTCACCGGATCACTTCCGAGTCGCCTTCCAGGTTAAAGGATCCGGTATACACCGGAAGGTAGTCCCGGGCCGTATTGATCTTGACGGCGCCGCTGAAACGATAGCGGATGCGTTCCATATTGATTACCTGATCCAGCAGGTCCCGGCGCATGTCGATAAAATTCATTTTTAAAAAAAGTTCTTTTTCCGCTGAACCGGCTGCGGGTACCAGGATGGTATTTTTTTCCGTACCCTCCGCCCACAGGCGTCCCGATCCGTAAAGTTCAAATTGAAAGGAACTTAAATTCACCGGGAAGGGATTGGGATTGCTGATGCGGATTCTGACCCTGAAGCGGGTGTTGATCAATTCCGCCTGCATAACGGCGATGGAGATAATTTCAAAAACCGGTTTCCTGACGGGAGAGAATTCGGCGGCGCCGCTGGGGGAAACCGTCATTTTTTTCCCGCCAAAAGCAAAATCAAGATGGGTGGTCAGAACAACTTTTACGGTATCGGCCGGAGCCGTATCCGGCAGCGCCTTTTTCAGATCCAGCTTAAGCTGCAGGGGGATCTCCGCCTTTTGCCGGGGCGGCAGCCGGAGCGGCAGAGCCGGTTCCAGGCTGCTTCCCTCCGCCGGCTCCCTGCCGTCAAGGGTAAGTTTGTATCCGGCCAGGCTTAGATCCGCTGCGGTATCCCGGTTGTTTTCCGCGGTAAGCGTAAAATGCAGGGTCACCGTATCGGGATCCGAAGCCTGGGGATGATCAAAAACCAGGGAAGCCGGGGGCGGAGCCGAGCCGGGAACGCTCCTGCAGGCCAGGAGGGCAAGGGGCAGCCAGAAAACGGCAATGCCGGCATAGGAAAGGCGGGTCATATTCTTAAATATCGGCATTTTGCTGCCGGACCGGCAAGCTTCCCTGGTTTTTAAGCCTGACCGAATAAAGGTTGCTGTCGACCGTACCCTTCGCGATTTTCATCACCTGGGCCACCTGTCTGTTGGACGCGTCCATGCGCATCAGTGAAAGCCTCCGGCGCATGGAACTCAGTCTTTTCCTGGCGGTTTCAAGGCAGCGCGTCATTTTTATCCGGTGGGCCGAATGGGCGGGCGCGGCCTGCATGCGCTTTTCAAAGGCCAGGCAGCGATAAAACTGGCAGTAGATCCGTTCCTTAAGCTCCCTGATGGTTTCTTCCCGTTTAAGCCGGAGGGCTCTCAATTCGTCGACCATGCGGATTAGTTCATCCTTATCCATATTCAGACACGGGGCCAGCCGTTCCAGCCGGCTTTCCGAAAGGTAATGATAGGATTTTAACAGCAGCATTAATACCTGACGGGGATTGGAAATCTTTGTATGCCGGATGTGTTCTCCGGCGTATTCGGGCTCCTCTGTATCACAGACCGTCATTTCCGCGGCCCTGGCGCTCCACCAGATCCTTTCGGTGATCCGGTGATCCTTTTTGCGCAGCGCGTATTCCCTGGCGGACAGCCGGATCATGGCGGTAATGTACGCCTCAAAACTTGAACCCCGGTCGCTGTAGCGGTCTACCGCTTTGCTTAGCCGGGGGTACAGCCAGCTGATAAAATCATCACAGGCGTCGGGGTTCCACCGGGAAAGAAAAAAGCGTTTGGGATGATCCCTGATATAGACAAATATTCTTCCTTCAAGTTCCTTTCGGTCAATCAGGCCCCGGTTAAATTCCGCAAGCATCCCGTTAAGATCCTGGGACTGGTCAATCATACTTTGCTCCTTATTGTTGTATTGGTTATCGGGTAATTAGGGAGCGGCCGTGGTTCTTGATTGTTTTTTTGCGGGAAAAGTGACAATTGTCATGGATTTTTATGTTGCCCGGAGAGATCTTTTTATGAAAACCAGGGGGCAAAGGCGGCGGTAAGTTTTTCTTCCAGAAGAGGGATGGTTCCCGCGGTTTTTGCCCCCGACGCGTTTTTGTGTCCGCCGCCGCCGAACTGTTCCGCCACCGCCGCAACGTCGATACGGTTTCTGGATCGAAGGCCGATGGTACATTCGCCGGGGTTTTCCTGGCGGAGCAGGCCGACAGCTTCCACCCCTTCGACGGACAGGAGGAGCTGGTAGATCGTATCCGAGTCCCTGCTTTCCCGGCCGAATTGTTCCGTTTCTTCCAGGGTTTCGCCGGAGACAAGCAGCCGTCCCCCGTAGTAGGACCGGGTGTTTGCCAGGACCCTTCCCATAAGCAGCCGGGAATTGAGGCTTTTACCGCCGTTGATGGCGGCAAATATTTTTTTGGGGCTGGCTCCGGCGGCGGTCAGGGCGGCGGCGGTTTCAAAGGCTTCGGCGGATCCTTCGTCCAGGTGGCGGAAAAATCCCGTATCGGTACACAATCCGAAAAGGAGCAGTTCCGCCTCTTCCGGGGTGGGGACAAATCCCAGTTCCCCGATGAGTTTGGCGGCCATCAAGGTAACGGAGGGAGCGCCGGGATCAAGGTATATCACGTCTCCCCAGGGGGAACCGGAAAGATGATGATCCACCACCGCCAGGGGCAGGCCGTCTATGGGTATTTTCCCCACCCGGTCCCGGGTCGAGCAGTCCATCACCAATACCCGCGTACCGCGGTCTCCGGAATGTAAAGCGTCCTCTTGAAAACGGGGCGCCGAATCGTTACGGGCCGGATCCGGGCAGGGCACAAAATACTTTTCAAAGGGTTTTATTTCGGTACGCTTAAAGGGACCGGCTGAACAGGGGTACGCTTTTTTACCCATCCTCCGCAGGACCGACGTTACCGCCAGCTGGCTTCCTACGCAGTCCCCATCGGGTTCCTCGTGGCCGGCGACAATAAAAGTAATTCCCCCCCGGATAAAATCGAGCAATTCGGCGGGAACCGGTACCGGCATGGATATTCCTAGCAAAAGAGCAGTTTGAACTGCCGGCCCTGCTTTTCCGCGCCGGGGCCGGAAACCCGGAGAGCGCCGCCGGAAATATAGCAGTCCACTTCGGTTCTGAAACCGTAAGCGGAAAGGTAGATCCCCGGCTCCAGGGAAAAACAGGAACCCTCCAGAAGAAACCGGGGATCGGCAAATTCCACCGAATCCATGTTAACCCCGGAACCGTGAACCTCCGTATCGATGCCGTGGCCGGTCCGGTGTTTCAGGGCCTGCCCGTAGCCCCGGTCAATAAGCACACTCCGGGTGTAGGCGTCCACCTCCGCGCCGGTCAGGGGTTTTCCCGCGGCCAGGGCTGTTTCGATAAAGGCGATGGCCGATTCCCGGCTTTCGGCCAGATCGGCAAAGATCTTTTCTTCCTCCGCGGCGGCCGCGGGCTTTCCGTAAAAACCCGCCCAGGAAATGTCCGCGTAAACCGCCCCGGGGCTTTTTTCCCTGGCCCAAAGATCCAGCTGGATCACGTCCCCTTCCTTCAGCGCCGAACCGCGGCCGGAAAAATCATAGTGGGGATCGGAACTGTGGGCCCCCGCCGCCGCCAGGGGGCTGTGGTCCCGGACAAAGCCCCGGCGGCCAAATTCATCCTCCATAAGCTGCCGCAGATCCCCCTCGTAGATGGTTTTCCCCGAACCATGGGAGGCGCCGGCAAAATCCCAGACCTTCGCGACAATCTCGTAGAGTCCCGCGGCGGCCCGTTCATGGGAGGCGATGCCTTCCTCATCCAAAAGGCCCTTAACGCGCTGAACCAGCGCTTCGGCGGAAACCAGAACAAGCCCCGCCTTTGACAGCACGGCGTAGGTACCCGCGTCCATGAAGGATACGGCGCAGATGTTTTCCGAAACATGAACCCCCCAGCGTTTTCCCCGCAATGGCGCCAGGCGCCGGATAAGATCTTCCCTGTTTATGTAGGATTGTACGGCTCCCGGCAGTCCGTCCAGATGTCCCGCCTCGATGGCATGGACCAGCCCGTAGGGCTGCCCGGAAGCGGGGACCGCGTAAAACCAGAACCGGGAATTGGTCAGTTCCGGCGGCCGGTCCAGCAATTCGTCGGAAAGCCTGTCCCGGTGCCGGAAGTTACAAAAAAGCCATCCGTCAAGATGTTCTTCCCGGATGGCTTTCTGGATTTTAGCTATGACCTCACTGCTGTTCATCGGAAAAACCGAGTTCTATCCCCTCAACTCCCTCAAAACGGCTGTCAATATTAACGTTGGAGGGAATATTTCCCCAGGTAAGGTGGCTGGCCCTTCTGCTGACATAGAGCCGCACTCCGTGAAAAGCCCCTTCCTTGTAGAAAACCGACATACAGGGCCAGGTTTTGCCGTCCCCAATCTGGATAAGTTCCGCTTTTCTGGAATCCGCCCGGAACCATTCAAAGGGTATATAGGCCCGTCCCAGGGTATTGGCGCCTTTACGGTAGACCACCACGTAACCCTTACGGTAGGAATACACCTTTTCCACGGGAACATTGACATAGTACAGTTCGGAGGTATTTGCGGCCCCCCATTTGTCCTGCTGCGCTGCCAGGGGCAGGGCGCCGAGAACCAAAAACCCGGCAAACGCCAGGATGGGTAATTTTTTCATAGCTTCCTCCTTTCGGGTGCAGGGACAATTTTAACTTTTAAAGGCTCCTTTGAAAAAGCCTCTTAGTAACTATACTATATGCAGTCCATGGTGGCAAGCATAATCGCCTTAATCGTATGCTTCCGGTTTTCCGCCTGGTCCCAGGCCCGGCTCAAAGGACCGTCAATTACGCCGGCGCTTACTTCTTCTCCCTTTACCGCGGGCAGGCAGTGGAGAAAAACCGTATCCGCCCTGCGGGTTTTTGCCATCAGGGCCGGGTTAACCTGGTAGGGGCGCAGCAGTGCGGCGCGTTCCGCTTTTTTGTCCTCCTCCCCCATGGAGGCCCAGACATCGGTATAGACGGCATGGGCCCCTTCGACCTCCGCCGTATCCGCGGTAACCCGGAGCTCCGCGCCGGATTCGGCGGAAAGGGGGGCGCATTTTTCCACCACATCCCGTTCGGGCTTTAGTTCCGCGGGGGTAACGATGGTAAAATGAACTCCCAGTTTGGAACAAATCACCATCAAAGACCGGGCCACGTTGTTCCGGCCGTCCCCCACAAAGCAGAGCTTTTTACCCGCCGAAGGGCCAAAGCAGTCCTCCAGGGTCATAATATCCGCCAGGACCTGGGTGGGATGAAAACTGTCGGTGAGGCCGTTATACACCGGCGCCCCCGAATACGCCGCCAGCGTTTCTACCGTGGACTGCTTAAAGCCCCGGAACTGAAGGGCGGTAAACATGCGGCCCAGCACCCGGGCGGTATCTTCGATGGATTCCTTGGCCCCCAGCTGGATATCATCCATAGACAGGAATACCGGGTGTCCCCCTTCCTCGCCGAAGGCGGTTTCAAAGGCGCACCGGGTCCGGGTGGACCGCTTTTCGAACAGCAGGGCCAGGGTTTTTCCGGTAAACCGCCGTTTCGGCGGGTCTCCGCCGGCTCTTGCCTCTTCTTTGACCTGTTTTGACAGGTCCAGCAGGAACCGGATTTCCTGGGGAGTATAATCCAGCCAGCTCAGGAGGGACCGGCCTTTAAGATGATGGGAATTCATACAGCATAATAGTAAAAAAGCAGCCCTTTTTTCAAGCCTTGTGTTCCACAACGGATGGAATGGGTGTATAATCCAAAACCGGATATGGTTCAGATGTTTTTTTCGCTGCGGTTTCAGTCTCAGCTCAGGCGGACCCGGCCCAAACTGCTGCGGAATTTGGAAAAATCAATCGTTGACGCTATCGAAGGCTTTGGCGGCAAGATCAGGATCGAGCATAAACTGATCAGCGCCTCCTTTGACAGCGAAACTATCGGTTTCTGGCTGGACATGTTCTGCGTACTGGAAGCGGTCAAGAATGCCCTGTCGGAAGCTTCATCGGAACTGTACGGCCATATCTGTATTGTGGGCCGGGATATACCGGAAGAGGACGTCCCCTTTCTTGCAAGAAGCCTTCCTTCGGATCTGTGGAGAACCGGTATCTGGTGTTCCCCCGGGATAAAGGCCGCGCTGGAATCTTTTATCGATTTTGACGACCCTTCGTATGCCGGGGAGAATCCGGGCGCGGAGTACGTCCAGATCCGGTCCATCAGGAAATTTGAGGAGGCGGATCTCCGGCCCAGGGCCGCGGGCAATTCCGAAAAAATCCGGCAGTACCTGAAACAGGGTCCCGGCCGCAATACGGTTATTGTAGGTGAAGAAAATACCGGTAAACGGGACGGCCTGTACCGTTACTGTACGGAACAGACGAACGGCTTTTCCCCGCTGGTTGTACGTTTTTTCCCGGGCATGAATGCGGTAACGGGCTTTGCCGACGCCTTGTCCCCGGACATCAAGGCCCTGCTGGAGGACCGCCCCAGGGAAGAGCTTGAGCGGCTGGGAGAAACCCTGTTCAGGGAACGGCTGCGGGATGAACTTCCGGAATTTATTATCCGGTGCGGCGAACGTTTTTTTCTGCTCCTGCTGGAAGCGTACCGTGCCGGGGCGGAACAAAAGGGCGTTAAGCCGGTCCTGGTCCTGGAAAATATCCAGGACGCGGATCCCCTGGCCAGGCGTACCATCATGGAAACCTGCCTTTCCCTTCCCTCCCGGGAGCGGTACCGGGTGTACGGTACCTGTACCAGGCTTAAAGCGCTGGCCCAGTGGGAGGAACTTTTTCCCCGGATCATCAAATTTACCCCGGAAAAGAAGGTAAAATCCGTCCCGGTGGAATTACCCCGGGACCTGTGGGAAATGGGGTACTGCTGCCGGCTTTTCAGCTGTTATTTCCCGGATTTTCTGCTTCCCCGGCTCTTCAGGGAAGAGGGAAAAAATCCCGGGATGGTAAAAAAAGCCCTGGACATCCTTTCCCGGCTGCGGATCAACGATGATCCGGATTTTGCGGGCCGGGCCGAACAGGTTCTGGGCGGCAGAACCGGAGCCGTCCGCCGGGTCGTACGGGACAGGCTCCTGGCCTGGGTGGAAACATTCCGGCTTAGGCCCTGTTACCGGCTCCTTGGCGTTCTCGTCATGCTGGGGGCCGAAATCAGCGATCGCCTGATGCTGGACGCGATCTGCGGCGACATTGTTAGCGGAACCTGCGCCGGCATTGAAAAGGCCGTCCGGGACGGGAGTTTTGAAACCGTCACGGGCAGGGAGCGGATGCCCGCGCTGCTGGCCGTTTTTAAAACCCAGTGGGCCTTAAGCCACGGCGGTAAAGAAGAAATCCGGGCCGCCTTTAGGGGAACGGTTTCTTCGGGGATTTTGGCGGGATACCCCGAATTTAAAGCCCGGATAGCGGCGAATACCGCGGCGTATTATCTGGGAACCTGCGATACCGCGGCGGCGGAAAATTCGGTTAAGGAGGCGATGCTCCTGGCCCAGAATGAAAACAAGGGCCGCTTCCTGGCCCAGGTGTACCGCCTTTTTTCGCTGGTTGAATTTGCAGGCCACCATCTTTCCGACGCGATTGATTACTTTGCCTTTGCGGTGGAAAATGCCGAAAAGTCCGAGGATTTGGCGGAACTGGGAATATCCGCCTATTATGCCGCGGGGGCCCATTTTATTTTCGGGAACCTTTCCAAGGCAAAGCGGCTGGCGGCCCAGGCCCGGGAAGCGGCCCTGGCGGCGGTTCTTCCCGACTGGGCGGACCGGAGCCGTTTTCTGGAAGGCAGGCTTTGTTTTGAGACGGGCTGTTACCGGGACGCGCTGGATATTTTTAAGGATCTGGAATCCAATTATCTGGGAAAGGGCACGGAGGATTTTAAGCAGACCCTGGCGGCCTGGATCTTCCGAGCCCAGGTCTACCTGCATACCGCGGGGGTAAGCCACAGCGGAGGCCTGGACGCCCGGCTCTTTGAAGTGGAAGCGGCCTTTATTGCCGGGGAATACAAAAAAGCTATTGACTTGTCCAACGAGCTGGAAAAAACCGGATTGGTTGAACGGTTTCTGTTAATTGAACAGCCCGACTGGCGCAGCGGTTTTTGCCAGTGCGAGCTCATGCTTTTTTCCTTACGGGATCTCTGGGACCGGATGATCCATACCTACCGGGCGCTGGCGGTGTGCCACATGGGGGGCGGGGACGATCATGACCAGGACGGGGTTATCCGGGAACTGCAGCGGGTCATCAGGGACGGGCTCCCCGAAACGGACCCCAATGACGCTTTTTATTTTTACGCGTATTACCGGATTCTGAAACGGACCAATGCCCCCGAAGTGGACATGAATACCGCCGTCAGCATAGCCTTCAAGCGGCTCCAGCGCCGGGCCAGCCGTATCGACGATAACGAGACCAAGCGGGCCTTCCAGAATTACCATTACTGGAACAGCGCCCTGACGGTCGCGGCAAAGGAACACAAACTTATCTAGGCCGGGCAAGTTACATAAAATGTAAGAACGTAACCGCAGCGAACCTTCGTTTTCTTGACATCCTTCGCCGCGGCGGTTTATCGTATCGTCATGGACAAGGTCCGGATTCTTTTTATAGACGACCATCCTCTGATACGCCGGGGTCTCAGCAGTTTTCTTGCCGAAACCGGACGCTTTGTCATAGCCGGCGAGGCTTCGTCGCTGGATCATGCCCGGGAACTGCTTGCCGGCATAACCGGGCCGCTCGATCTGATCCTGCTGGATATTTCCCTGGGGGAAGAAAACGGCCTTGATTTCCTAAAGACCCTCAAGAGCTTCTACGGCCCTTCCGGCCATGACCGGCCTGCCGCAGCCCCGCACGGCGCTCCGGTAACCCTGGTCTACTCAACCTTCGAGGACCCCTTTAGGGTGCAGAACGCCCTGGACCTGGGCGCCATGGGCTATATTCCCAAATCGGCCGGGGAGGACGAACTCCTTAAGGCCATAGACGCGGTGCTGTCGGGGCAGCGTTATGTGTACCGGGGGCTGGAGATCAAAATACACGAACGGCCCAACTACTATAACCTTCTTACCAGCAGGGAACGGGAAGTCCTGGGCCTGATAAAACAGCATTACGATAACCGGCGTATAGCCAAGGCCCTCTCGATGAGCCCGCGCACCGTGGAAAACCACCTGAGCCACATCTACCTTAAAACCGGCTTTAATTCCAGGGAAAGCCTTCTTGCGCTTTAGGGGCGGGCTTTTTTGCTTCCCGCGCCCTGCGGAACAAAAGGGCGGCGCCAAAGGCGCCGAACATCACAATAAAGCGGTCCACGATGTTGATGGGAATACGGCAAAGGATATCGGCAAGCAGCACGGGCAGCCCGTTCAGCAGGAGGCCCAGCTTGAAGTCATCGGGGCTAAAAAACTGCCGGGGCTCGGTAGAGACGGACGAAATAAAAAAATCCACCCCGCCGCCCAGAATGCTTATGACAAAGCAGTCTATAACGGCAACAAGGAACAGGCCCGCCACGATGCTGATAAGGGCATCCATATCCTGCCCTCCGCCGCGGACGCCGATCCGGGAGCCCGGAATTCCGCGGCGAAAGGAGGCGGCGATAAAGACTTCGGTTATGCTGCACAGGGCAAACAGCGAATACAGCGGCGGAATTGAAAAAAGCAGGTTGGTCGCGGCGCTGGTTGCCAGGGCGGTGATAATCCCCGGAACGATGCCGGCGATAAAGGTAACGGTTACCGTAAACAGGGTGTCAAGAAACAGGGACAAGCGCAAAAAGCGGGAGACGAAAGAATACAGCAGCACATTCCCCGCCGCTGCCGCGGCGCAGCAAAGAACAAGCTGCCAAACCCTTAAACGTCCGGTACCCATAAACCCTCCGTATGGCGGTTGACTTTTTTCCCATAGAGAAGTTTTTATTATAGCAGTATATCTGCCGGGAAACCACCTGTAAAAGGGGGCCGCATGAACGGAACCACAAAAATCCGCGCCGCGCTTTGGATCATCTGCCTCCTGGTTTTGATCCCCGCGGCAGCCGGGGCCGGACCCGGAAAAGAAAATGTTCCCCTTTACCGCGTCGCTTCGGCGTGGCGGGCCATAGAAACGGAACTGCTGGCGGAGTCCCGGAAAAGCGCCGGTTTTCTTGCCCCCGGCCACCCCCTGTGGGGCCGGATGGAGGAATTTGCCGGGATCCTTGACGCCATGACCGGCGCTCTTGAACTTGAGCTTAACAGGAAGGAATTTTCCCCCCTGGACACGGTCCGGGAACTTTCCGCCCTGGCCCACAGCCTGCCCCGGACGGTCAGGGTCCGGGGCGTTACAGCGGCCCTGCCCGCGGCGGCTTCCATCGGCGATGGCCTTATCCGGTGGCAGGAGCTTGACACCAAAAGGGCCAATTTTATTCATCTTGCGTACTTTTACCAGTTTATTGTCTTTACCGTATTTCTTGCGATCTTTGCCGGGGGGCTGTGGGTTCTTAACCGGACCCTGAGGTGTTCCCTCCTGCGGGAGGCCCACAGCGCGCGTTTTTTGCGGTTCACCGTCCTTGCCCAGGAAGCCGAGCGGACCCGCCTGTCCCGGGAACTCCACGACACCGTAGCCCAGGATCTGCGCTATCTTTCACTTCAGATGAAGAAGATAGGCGGTGCGCCGGGGCAGGCGGAACGAAAAGCCCTAACCGACGAGGCCGCCGGGATTCACGCCGGGCTCATCCAAAGGGTGCGGAATATATGCGGCAGCCTTTCGCCGCCGGATCTTCGCAGCCAGGGCCTGGGAGACGCCCTGCGCCGGCTCTGCTGGGACTGGTCCCGGCGTACCGGCATTGAATGTGAAGCGGTCATGGCGGAGGATCTTGATCTTTCGGCCCTGGACGAAGAAATGCAGCTCCAGTGTTTTCGCCTTGTCCAGGAAGCCCTCTCCAATATCGAAAAACACTCGGGCGCGTCCGAGGCCCGCGTCCTGGCCCGGAACTCCGCCGGGGAAAAGCCCTGCCTTTTGCTCTGCGTCAGCGACAACGGTTCGGGTTTTGTCCCGCCCCCGGACACCGGAAAGTTTTCGCTTAAAGGCCACTGGGGCATACGGAACATGTACGAACGGGCCGCGATTCTCGGCGGCAGCCTGAGCATCGAAAGCGAAAAAGGCGAAGGCGCCCTGGTACGGCTTACGGTTCCGCTAACCCAAGACCCATAGTAGGGGTGGCGGAAAAGCGTTTTTGCGGAGCAAAAACCTTTGGAGCGTGGCGGCCCTTCGAAGGCTGCTTGGTATGTCGGGAATTTTATTTGGCCTACGCCCTGCCGCATTTTCCTCCGGGACGCGCTCAATGTTTCGCGCGCTGTCGTCGGGCGGGGGAGCCGCGTAGACAAATGAGCGCGCAAGCCGGAAGGATGAATATTCGCGCTGGATGTGCGCCCCCTCATGGCGCATACAAAAAAGCCGCCCTCACCGGAAGGCGGCTTGTTGTTCCGGGTCTAGGCAAAGTCCTTGAGGGTGTTCTTTTGTTTTATCCCGATAAGGGGAACAAAAAGAATTGTCAGCACTACGGACAGGACGATGCCGATTACAAGGGCTATCGTATAGGTGAGCCCGGAACTGCCCGTGACAGCCGTAAGGGCCGGCCCCAGACATTCGTTGGCCGCGAAGAAGTACGAGGTAACAACCACCGTCATAAACGCGGCGGGCCACAGGGTGAACCAGTAGGTCTTTGCCGTTTTCGCCAGGTACGCGCTCACCGCCCAAAGGCCTATGGTCGCCAGGGTCTGGTTGGACCAGGAGAAATACCGCCAGATAATGTTGAAGTTCGCGCTGCTCTTCAGCGAAAAAAGGACCAGAAGAATACCGGCTAAGAAGAGCGGAATCGCCAGGACAAAGCGGTTCTTGAGGGATTTCTGGTCAAACTTCATCGCGTCGGCGATGGTAAGCCTGGCGCTGCGGAACGCCGTGTCTCCCGACGTGATGGGGCAGGCGACAACGCCGAAGACCGCGAGAATGCCGCCTATCCAGCCCATGTATTCGGTGGACGATTTGGTAACAATGACCGGAGCGGCAACCGCCGTTTCAACGCCGACCACGT
>JAISDG010000191.1 GCA_031265015.1 Spirochaetaceae bacterium
TACCTGTAGTGGTAATTTAAGAAACAATGAATTCTTGAGGCGGAAGGAGGGCAGGGATGTCCGATATTGATGAAGTCATTGTTGATGTTGAAAAAGTTAATCGGGCTATCCTTATGGAAGTACCTCTGGTGATGACCAGTTATACGGTGCCCCGAAAGGTAGAAAAATATATCGAAGAGGTGATAACCTTTTTTCTTAATTATGCCAAGCAAAACAGGCTTCGGGACAATGTTGTCTATTGTGTCCAGGAACTGGTTGTCAACGCCAAAAAAGCCAATACCAAACGGGTTTATTTTATCGACCGGGGTCTAAACCTGGACGACCAGAATGACTACAAAAAAGGGATGGCTACTTTTAAAGACGATACCCTGAGCAATATCGACTACTATCTGGAGCTTCAGCGCCGGCAGGGACTGTACGTCAAGATTATTCTTCACTTAAAGGATAATCTTATTACCATAGAAATCAGAAATAACGCTTCCATTACCGCTGTCGAACTGGACCGGATCCGCCGGCGGATACAAAAAGCCAGGGAGTATAGCAATATGGAAGAAGCCCTGGTCCAGCTGCTGGATGATTCCGAAGGGGCGGGACTGGGACTGGTGATGTTGGTGATCATGCTGAAAAAGCTGGGTTTGGGGGCCGACGCTTTTGATATCCTGCGAACCTCTGACGAAACCATCGCCCGGATTGTTATCCCCAAGGACCTGAAAAAGACCGGATAACCGCTCTTGCCAATCGGGCTGTAAGCATCTATACTTGGTATGTTGACATTGTTGGTGGGGTGCTATGGCCGGGCCGTTGCAGTTAGCGTTTGTAAACTATAAAAAAGACTCATACATCGTGGTTGAAGGCAAACCTACCGCGGATAAGTTCTTTATTATCCGTCAGGGCAAGGTTCGAATCTTTAAGGATGTGGAGGTAGTGGAAGAAGAAGGGGGGAGTATCGTCGGCCCCGGGGACTTTTTCGGGGTTGTTTCCACCATGTCTTCCCACAGCCAGATTGAAACCGCCCAGGCCTTAACCGATGTGACCCTTATTTCGGTTGTGAAGGAGCAGTACGGCCAGCTTATCCAGAATAATACCCCGGTGGCTATGAAGATCATCCTTCAGTTTTCCAAACGGATGCGCTACCTGGACGAAGCCCTGACCAGGCTGACCCTGAAAAGCACTGCCCAGGAAGACGCCTCCCATCTGTACAAGGTGGCGGAATACTATACCCGCCAAAGCCAGTACAACCAGGCCTATTACGCCTACCACCAATACATCAAGTACTGCCCCCGGGGCGAAAACGTCAACAAGGCCCGGGAACTGATGATGAAAATAGGTCCCTACGCCCAGGGGGTTAAGCTGGATTATAAAGCCGATGAATTTAACCGGGTGTATCCCAAGGACAGCATGATCTGCTCCGAGGGGGAACCGGGGGAAGAGCTGTTTATCATCCAGAAGGGCACCGTAAAGATAACTAAAATAGTCAATAATAATGAAGTGCTCCTGGCCGTGCTTAAATCCGGGGATATTTTTGGCGAAATGGCCCTGCTGGAGTCGAAACCCCGGGCGGCCTGCGCCGTGGCCTACGAGGAATGCCATGTGATGGCGGTTAACCGGGCTAACTTTGAGCGGATGGTTAGTACCCAGCCCCAGATCGTAGCCCGGCTGACAACCCTGCTGGCGGAACGGATCTGGTTTATCTACAAACAGCTGGCCAATACCCTGATAACCGATCCTATCGGACGCATGTACGACGCCCTGTTAATTCAGCTGGAAAAGAACCGGGTGCCGATCAGCAACACTTCCTATACCTTTGATTTTGGCCCCAAGGAACTGGTTAACATGGTGGGCATACCCCAGAGCGAAGGAGCCTTGGTGCTCCGCAAGCTTATGGAAAACAAAAAAATCCAGATTGTGAAGGATAAGGACAAGGACAGAATTCACGCTATGGAAGTGGCGGAAATATCCAAGCAGACCGAGTACTTTAGGAAAATGCAGAAGATAGACAAGGCCCGCCGGGAAGGCGGCGTCTGGAATGCTTCCTTTAAGTGATGTTTCCGGTCCGGGGATACCGGGTTTTGGTTCTTTTGCCGATACTACTACTATGAAAAAGCTTGCCGGTTTTTTTGTCCTGCTTGCCGTCTCTCCTTTGCTGTGGTCCCAGAACGGGCCGGCGGAAGCAAATCCGGATTCGGGAACCTTGGAAGCCGTTATTCCTTCCAGAAATCTTCCCACGATAGTGCCCGGTTCCGAAGAACTGCCCCGGTCTTTCAGGCAGCTGCGTCTGGGCATGACCCTGGACGAGCTGAAGAATGCCCTGGGAGAAGACGGCCTTTTCGAATTCCGGGAGGACCGGGACGTTTCTTTTCTTCCCGTGAAAGAGGAAAATCTGGTGGAAACCACGGGCTTTTCTTTTATACGCCGGGCCTTTTTTCAGCTGAGGGACGGCAGGGTCTTTATCATGGCCTTTAGGCTGGATCCCGTCAGTATCGATCATTATTCGGTCTTTACCTCCTTTATTAAAAAGTACGGCGAGCCCGGCGCCTTAAGCCCCGCGGAATCGGTCTGGGAAAACGAAGAAACCAGGATTTCCATCGAGCGGCCCCTGACGGTAAAATACATAGACATGACGGTCTTTAGGGCGATCATGGGTGAAGCCAAAGCGGAAGAAGCCGCGGAAATTTTCAGGCGCCAGGGTTTTTTAAATGAATTTTAACAACTACGGAAGGGCGGTCTTTTTTGCGTTGATCCTTGTTCTTGGCTGCGCCTGTACCACCGGGAATGCCGACGGGAAAGAGCCGGACCGGGCCCAGACCGGCCTGGAAACGCGGATGCTCCGCATCGTCACGGCGGCGGGGGAGCTTGCCGTTGAAGCGGAACTGGCCCGCACGGAAAGGGAGCGGGAAACGGGGCTGATGTTCCGGACAGAACTGGAGGACGGCAAGGGCATGCTGTTTATCTTTGAGCATGACCAGGTCCTTTCCTTCTGGATGAAGAATACCCTTATCCCCCTTTCCATTGCCTATATTGCCTATGACGGAACGATTGTTGATATCCGGGATATGCGGCCCCGGGTTCTTCAGCCGGTCCAGTCCACTCGTTCCGTCCGTTATGCCCTGGAAGTCCCCCGGGGCTGGTTTACCGGGGCCGGAGTCAAAACCGGGGACAAGGTTTTAAATCTGTAGGCTGGTCCGGCCTACCACAGGATCAGTTTGTCCCTGTCGGGAATGAATCCCGCGGCCTCCAGGGCCGCTGCGTAGGGGCTTTTTGCCGCGGAAGAACCGTTAACTGTTTCCAGGGTGATTTTTTGTACCGGATGGCAGGCTCTGGTCCGGGGAACGGTAAGGAAGGACAGCACCCCGCCAATACCGGGATCGCCGGGCGGTATAAACAGTTCCAGTTCCCTGCCGCTTTTGGAAGAAACCGCCGCCAGGGCCGGCCCCCGGAAACAGAGCCGGGAGGCGCTTGTCCGGGGGGGAAGGCGGCTGTCCAGCCCTTCGATGTTCCACCCCGCGGGGCTGGCGGGATCCGCCGCGTTCATCCAGTATACCGGAGCGCCGGGAACGGCATTACCGGAAACGGCCTCTTCCATCGCTTCCAGTTCCCGGGGGATGGAAGGGGCCGCGAACTGAAGGGAATGGATCCCGGCGAAAAAACGGCCCGTCACCAGTTCCCCCGCCAGCTCCATGCGCCTCATCGCGGGAAGCAGCCGGGACCAGGAAAAGCAGCCTTCGGTTTCCAGAAGGGGCCTGCACAGTATGCCCCAGCGGCGGAGGAGGAGCCGTACCCGGTCCCGGTTGAGGTCCTCTTCCAGCAGGGAATCCGGCATGGTTCCGGCAGGGTCCGTTTCCCCGGCCAGGGCGTACCAGCGCCCGGGAAGGGGGGCCCCTTCACGCCACCGTTCCCGCAGGGCCCGGGGAATGCGCCGCTCCCGGCCCGGGGCGTACCGGGGAAGGATGCCGGGGATGTCCCGGCCTCCGGGGCCTTTGGGAGCTTCTTCGCGGAGGGCAAAGCCCCGGCTTATGCCCCGGCGGAGGGCTTCCCAGGAATCGGAAGAAAGCTCTCCCCGCCATGCCGCGTCCCACAAAAACTCCGCGCAGGGAGCGTTTCTTCCCGGAGGGATTAGGTTCCGTTCCGCCAGGTGATCCCTGATTTCCCAGAAATTTTTGTACTCCGCGCAGAAACGGGTAAGGGCCGCGGAGATTTCCCCCTTTGGGCCTTCCCCGCCGGTTTCGCCCGGATCCGCCAGTTCCAGTTCTTCCGGGGTACAAAAAGCCGCTTTTTCTTTTCCCGCGCCGAACCAGAGGAGACTTCCCGAGGCCAGGAGGGCGTCCAGCTGTTTGCCGCCGCAGGCCCCCGCGGGGGCCCTGGCGGGAAGTATTTCCGTCTCCCAAAGCTTTACCGGAAGGGGATACGCGGCCAGGGTTTCAAGCGCGGCCGCTGTGCTTTGCTCCGGCTTGTCCCGGCAAAGCAGGCCCTGGCGCAGGGCGGTAAAGGGAACCAGGAGCGGCGAGGGACGTTCCGCGAGGACCGGCCGGGCACGCTTGCGGGCCAGCCGCAGCAGCAGGCCGCAGTTTTCCGCGTCGCAGTAGAGCGCGGCGGGGCTTCCCTCAACGGTAATGCCCCCCGCCGCTTCTCCCGCCTCGACCAGGGCGTCCAGGGCGTCTTCGGCCGCGGCCTCGCCGCAGCCGAAGATCCGGGCGACCCGTTCGGCGGAAACCGGCCCTTCATAACGCAGCCATTCCCCCAGCCGGGAAAGGGCGGAATCTTCCGCCCCGGTCAGGGCCGCGGCGGTTTCCGAATGGACTATCACGGAAAGGGAAGCGCCCTCCAGGGTACGTTCCCCAAGACGGCCTTCCAAAGAAGGATCCGCTTCAAGCTGTTCCTTAAGTTCTTCCGGCAGGGCGCTCCGCAGGACCTTCCATTCATCGGCGGGGATGGCGGTCCGGTCCAGGACCCACCGGGCCAGTTCCCGGGCCTCTTCCGGCGCCCAGCCGGGAATTTCCCGCCTGAGCCGCGCGCCGAAGGAAGCGGCCAGTTCGGCCCTGATGACGGGCATCCGCGAGGGATCGGCCAGGGCCCGGGTAATTGCCCGGCCGGCCAGGCTTTCGTCCGGAACTCCCGCCGGGTATCCGCCTGGCCGGGAACCGGGAGCGGCCGCGGCCCCCAGGAGATCCTTCCGCTCATCGTAGTCGTACATAAAATTGCCGGTTTCTTTCCAGACAAGATCCCGGGCAAAGGGAGAGGGGTTTCCCGTAATGAAGGGGCACAGCCGCACCGTTCCCCTGTCCAGGGCTTCCAGCAGTCCGGCGAACCCTTCCATGTCGAAACGGTCCTCCAGGCAGCTGCGCCAGGCTTCGTTAATCAGGGGGAACTGTTCTGATCCCGAAACTTTGTCATAGAGCCGTTTGGCCCGCTGGCGCATGACCCACAGGGGGGTGCGCCGGCCGAATCTTCCCCGGGGAAGGATCATGGATCGCTCCGCCGCTTCCCGGAAAGCCGCGCCGAAGATCCCCGATGTTTCAAGGCGGCGGCGGAACAGGTCTTCGCCCCGGCGTTTTTTCGCGCAGTCCTTTACGGCCTCCCGGAGCAGCGCCTCCGCGTGTCCGCCGTTTCCCGCGGCCAGCCGGGGAACAAGCAGCAGTACCGCGTTGTCGTCGGGAACGGCTTCGATCCGCTGTCCCGTTCTTTCCTCCAGGGCTCCCGCCAGGGCCATGGCCAGGGGGTAGTTAACGCCGCCTCCCCGGAAGGTATGGAACACCGCCTGGTACGCGTCCTGCCGGACAGCGGGATCGTCGATGATCTCCAGGGGGATATGGTTTTCGTCTCCGAATGGTACGCTGCCCTGGGCTTTCTTCTGCCGGGCCAGCAAATCCTCCAGGGTCCGCCGGGCTTCCTCGCTGAGCCGCGAAAAAGCGGTTTCCGGGATTCCCGTATTATTGAGGCTGTCGAAAAACCGCAGGATCCGAAGGCTGAGTTCGGGACTGCGGAAAGGAACGTCCGCCTTCCAGAAAGGAGTAAAGTCCGCGCTTTCCGTCCGGGGCGTCACGGTGACTGCCTCGCTTCCGATGGCGGTGATGGCCCAGGGCCGCGCCCCGAAATCAAAACTGTCGCCCAGCCTCCGTTCCCAGACAAACTCCTCGTCAAGTTCGCCGATCTTTGTTCCGTCGGGAAGCCGCATGGAATAAAGGCCCCGGCCGGGAATAACCCCGCCGGATGAGTAGAGCAGGGAAAGGACCCCCGCCGCGGGATACAATTTCCCGTCGGTATCCCGGTACAACCGGGGTTCCAGTTCCCGGAAGAGCCTGCCGGTAAGCATGGCGATTACCCCGTCAAAGGAGGACCGGTCCAGGTTCCGGAAGACCCGGAACCCCCGGATTTTGGCGTAGAGCCCTCCGTCATCCCGGGGTTCTTCCGTTAAAAGGGCAAGAACAATTTGGGCAAGGATATCCAGGGGATTTTTAACCGGCCTGATGCGTTCGATTTCCCGGTCCGTCACCGCTTCCGCCATTACCGCCCCCAGCAGCAGATCCAGGCCGTGAAAGGGCAGCAGCCTTCCCCGGCTGGTTCTTCCCGCGCCGTGGCCCGCCCTGCCTACCCGTTGGAGGGTCCGGGCGCAGGAAGAGGGGGCCCCCGCGAGGATCACTTCTTCCACCGCGCCGATGTCCAGTCCCAGTTCCAGGGAAGATGTGGCGACCACGCAGGGGACCAGGGCGCGGACCAGGCTTTGTTCCACGTCCCGGCGGACTTCTTTGGAGAGGGAACCGTGGTGGCAGAGGGCAAGCCGTTCCCCCGCGGCGGCGTTCACCAGGTAGGTAATCCGCTCCGCCCTGCGCCGGGAATCGGTAAAGACCAATATGATACCCTTAGGCACTCTTTCGCCGTCAGGCGTCATTCCTCCGTTAGGCGCCATTCCGCCTCCCGCCCCGGCGTTCCTGATCCTGTCAAGGATATAGTTGACCAGGACCGTATACCGTTTACCGTAACGATCCGTTTTCGGAACGCCGTTTTCCCCGGCGTTTTTTCCCGCTTCTTCCCGGGGAAACTCAACCAGAAAATCGATCTTTTTTTCCGCCGGGGGAGCGATGATCCGGCGTACTCCGGCGTATTCCGCGGCCGTTTCGGGATGGACCGTGGCCGACAGGGCTATGCGCTGGAAAGAGCCGGCGATCCCGGCGAGCCGGTCTATCTGGCAGGAAAGAAAGGCTCCCCGCTTGGTTCCCATGACGGCGTGGATCTCGTCAAGCACCAGATACCGGACCCGGGAAAGGGCCTCCCGTCCCCGGGGATTAAGGAGGAGTATGGCAAGGCTTTCCGGGGTTACCGCCAGGATTGACGGGGGACGGACAAAAAAACGCCGCCGTTCCGCCTGGGGCGTGTCGCCGGACCGGGTTTCCACCCGGATGCCGGGGAAGGGGACTGCGGCCGCGGCGGCCCGGTTCCGCAGCTCTTCGACGGGTTCAAGCAGATTACGCCGGATGTCTTCGTTCAGGGCCTTGAGGGGCGAAACGTAGAGGACGGTAAGTTTTTCCGGATCCCAGGAACCGTCAATGAACCGGGACAGGGCGGCAAGAAAGGCGGTAAGGGTTTTGCCGCTTCCCGTGGGAGCAACGGCAAGCAGGTCCTCTCCCCGGGCGATCAGGGGCCATGCCGCTTCCTGTACGGCGGTGGGAGCGCCGAAGGTTTCGGTAAACCACGCGGCGGCAAGGGGATGGAAAGACGAAATCATCCGCCGTCAAAACACCGGACCCGGCGGCCCGGGGCTCTTTCGGTGAATTCGGGTTTTTCTTCCAGGCACCGTTTCCGGACCCGGGGGCAGCGTTCGGCAAAGGGGCAGCCCCGGATTTCGGAGAGGGCGGTTCGTACCTCGCCTTTCAGAAGATCCGGCATAGCTCCCGTTTCCCCCGCCGCGCCGCTTATTCCCGCGCCCGCTCCTCTTCCCGGGGCCGAAGAAAAGAGAAGCCGCGTATAGGGATGGAGGGCTGTTTTGTAGAGATCCGCCGCGGGGGCTTCCTCCATCAGCTCGCCCCGGTACATGACGCCGATACGATCACAGAACCAGGAGGCCACCTTAAGGTCATGGGCGATAAACAAAAAAGAAAGCCCCCGGCGGGCGCGGATATCCATCAGAAGGTTCAGGATCTGTCCCTGGACGGAAACGTCCAGGGCGGAGACCACCTCGTCGCAGATAAGCAGTTCCGGTTCCATAAGAAGGCCCCGGGCAATGGAGATACGCTGCCGCTGGCCACCGGAAAATTCCGCGGGCCGCCGTTCCAGATCTTCCGGGGAAAGGCCCACTTCCCCCAGGATCGCCCCGGCCGCGGAACGCTCTTCTTTCTTTCCCCGCCAGGCGGAAGACCAGCGCTTTCCCGATACCAGCACGTCGAAAACGCTCATCCGGGGATTAAGGGACCGGGCGGGATCCTGAAACACGTACTTAACCTTTTCCCGGTACCGGGCCAGATCCTTTTTATTCAGGCTGCCCACATCGGTTTCGCCCCGGTACAGGATCGAGCCCCCGGAATTTTCGTACATCCGCACCAGCAGCCGGGCCGCGGTGGTCTTGCCGCACCCCGATTCCCCCACCAGGCCGTAACTTTCGTTTTCCCCGATGGTAAAGGAAATGCCGTTTACCGCATAGACAAATTTACCCAGGGGAGCGAAGAATCCCGCCTCCAGGTTAAAGCGCTTGCGTAAATCCGTAACGATCAGCGCGGGGTTACCGGATACAGCGGACTTCATGACCTTCTCCTCTCCGCTTCAGGGGCGGAATCGTTCCCCGGCAGCCTTCGGCCGCCCGGGAACAGCGGGGGGCGAAGGGGCAGCCCGGCCCGGGATGAACCGGATCGGCCACCCGGCCCGGAATGGACTGGAGGGGACCGTCCCGGTAATGGCTGCCGAAGGCGGGGGAAGCGGCAAGCAGGGCCCGGGTATAGGGATGGGCGGGAGAACCGGTAATAAGCCCCGCAGGACCGCTTTCCATCACCAGGCCTCCGTACATGACGATGATCCGGTCCGAAATATCCGCGACCAGGTCAATGTCGTGGCTGATAAAGATAATCGAAAGGCCCCGGGATTTCCGCAGGGATTTAAGGAGTTCCATGATTTGCTTCTGGATGGTCACGTCCAGGGCGGTGGTCGGCTCGTCGGCGACAAGGAGCTCGCAGCCCTGGGCCAGGGCCAGGGCGATGCCGATCCTCTGGAGCTGACCCCCGGAAAACTGGTGGGGAAAATTGGAAAGCCGTTCGCCGCCCCGGTCAAGGCCCACTTCCGCAAGGATCGCTTCCGCTTTCCGGTCCGCCTCTTTTTTTGTTATGCCCGGCCCGCTGTTTCTGAAGGTTTCCAGGAACACCTTCCGCATGTTCTGCAGGGGATCGTAGGAACGGCCCGGTTCCTGGAAGATCATGCCGATTTTTTTCCCCCGGTAACGCCGCAGTTCTTCCGCGGAAAGGCCGAGCAGTTCCGTTCCTCCGTAACGGATCGATCCTTCCACCTCGGCATTTTTGGGAAGCAGGGCCGGAACCGCCTGGGTACTGACGCTTTTGCCGGAACCGCTTTCCCCCACAATGCCCAGGGCTTCCCCCCGGTGTACCGTAAAGGACACCCCCCGCACCGCCTGAACCAGGGATTCGGAACCCCGGAACAGGGAAAAGCGCACCCGCAGGTCCGTTACTTCAAGCAGCGGCGGTGCTGCCTCCGCGGGGGCGGCCGGGGATGAAATGTCCGGGGCCGGCGGTGGGACAGCGGCTTGCCGAAGGACGGCTTGCCGAAGGACGGCTTGCCGAGGAACGGCCTGGCGTTTCTTTTTCCAGGGCCAGGGGATTCTGAAAAAAATCGTGTGGTAGGGATCGTAGAAATCCCGCAGCACGTCTCCCAAAAAATTAAACCCCAGGGTAACGCCCAGGAGGAACCAGACCGGGTTCAGCAGCCAGGGATAGGCAATCAGGTTGGTAATGGTGGAAATGTCCCGCTTGATAAGGGAGCCCCAGCTTACCGCGGGGTCCGCGATGCCCAGCCCCAGGTAGGAGAGGGTGGTTTCGGTCATGATAAAACCGGGGACGCTTAAGGCTATGCTGACGATAAGCAGGCTGGCGATTTGGGGAATGATATGGGAAAAAATGATTACCGGCGCGGGGATCATTTCCAGCCGGGCGTTTTGGATAAACTCTTCCCGCTTGATCGCGTGGACCATCCCCCGAATTGTCCGGGCCGAACCGGGCCAGCCGACCAGGGAAAGGATCACCGTGATCATCATATAGGTCCGGCCGGAATCCATGGCCGAGGAAAGGAGGGACCGGAGAAAGAGGATAAGGTAGAGGCCGGGGATCAGCATAAAAAATTCCGAGAAGCGCATGATGGCCCAGTCGGTTCTGCCCCCGAAGTATCCCGCGAGGCCCCCCAGCAGCATGGCGAGTCCCAGCGAAATGGCGGTGGCGATAAAGCCGATGGTCAGGGAAATCCGGCTGCCGTACACAATCCGGGAAAAAAGGTCCCGGCCCAGGTTATCCGTCCCCATAAGGAAGACCGGGTACGGGCCGCTGGCCCCGTCCCCGGCGGCCCCTTCCGCCGGTCCGGTGGTAAAAAGCCGCCGCTCCAGGGGGATAATACCCCAGAGTTTGTAAGGATCCCCCTTGGCAAAGAACCGTACCGGCGTATAGCTGTCCCTGACCCGGACATAGCGCCAGTTCACCGTATTGATCACCCGGCATTCCTGGGCCTGGAGTTTCCCCCGGTATAAGCGAAGATTGGGTGGATGGTAGGTCATGCTGGGAAAAGACCGGCCGGGACTGTAGGGGGCAATGAATTCAGCAAAGGCCATCATCAGATAGAGGAAAAGGAGGACCGCCAGAGAAGCCGTTCCCAGGGGCCGGGTTTTAAGGTATCTGAAAAACCGTTTCATCCGGCGTCCTTTCCGTAGCGGATCCGGGGATCCACCAGGGCAAGACAAATGTCGCTGATCAGCATCCCCAGGAGGACCAGGAACGAGATAAACATGATGTTCGCCAGGACCAGGTTAATGTCTTCCTGCAGGACCGCTTCGTACATGAGCCGGCCAATCCCCGGATAGGCAAAGATGATTTCCATGATCAGGGAACCGGAAAAAAGGCCCGCCAGCAGATTGGCGCTGCCGGTGATATAGGGGTTCAGGGTGTTTCTGAAAGCGTGGTGAAAGTAGATCCGCCATTCGCCGATGCCCCGGCTGCGGAGGCTGGTGATATAGGGCTGGCCCAGTTGGTCCAGCATGGTGGCCCGGATCATCCGCAGGGTGCCGCCTATGCCGCCGAGGAAGGACGCCAAAAGGGGAAGGAAAATGTGGTGGATATAGGAAAACACAAACCGCCCCGGCGCTTCGGAAAAGGGGAACGGCGGATAGGCGGTAACGGGGAAGAGGCTCGTGACCGACGCAAAAAGCTGGAGCAGGATGAGCAGCAGAATCCCCGGAAAGGCGTGGAGGACCAGGGCGAAAAACGTAACCGCCAGATCCGTTTTGGTCCCCGCCTTGGTGGAAAAATACACCCCCAGCAAAAAAGAAAAAAAGGTGATCAGCACCAGGGAAATAATATTGAGCAGCACCGAATTGGCCAGCCGGGACGCGATGAGGAAGGAAACGGGGGCCCGGGAAATAAGGCTTACCCCCAGGTCGCCGTGGAGGATCACCCGGTTCAGCCAGCGGAAATACTGAACGTAAAAGGGCTGATCCAG
>JAISDG010000198.1 GCA_031265015.1 Spirochaetaceae bacterium
TGGAATTCTACCCGGCCGGAGGTTGATAAAACCCCCGTTCTGCCGTGGAATCTGTCGGAAGAAGAAAAGGAGCGGCTAAAAAATACAAGCACCATATGAACCGGCGTGTTTTATCCGTACCTTCGCTATAAAATCGCTGTACCCGTCCGGCTTTTCACGCCGCTTCATCTTGTTGATATTTATCACCCGCAGATTCAAAATCGGCGTCCTTCAAATCCCGGGTCCTTGAAATCCGCAAAAAGGGGTATTTTCAAGGGTCTATTTTCTGACCGGCATGATTTCGACCAAATATCCGTCGGGATCCCTTATGTAGTAGACCCCGAATTCCGGCACTTCATGATCGATACAGCCCATTTCCCTGTGCCTGGTACGGGCGGCTTCTATGTCGCCGGTCCGCAGGGCAAAATGAACGGAATTATCCCCGTGATCATAGGGCGTGGTCCGTCCCGCTTCACGGATGATTTCCACCTGCTGGGACGATTCTTCATTACCGATAAAAACAATTTCCATTTCCGGAGAGTTTTTCCGGCGGAGTTCCCGTAAATTCAGGGCTTTTTCGTAAAAAGCCAGGGTCCGCTCCATATCGGTGACATAAATACAGTTATGCTCCAGTCTAAAAAACATGGTATCCATCCCTTACTTTGGAATTTTAGAAACTATAGCGTTATTTGGTGAAAAAAGCAATGTAATTTTACAAAATATTACATAAAACGACAACTAAAAATGAAAAATTTTTGTTGACAATTGAAGGGTGAGGGGATAAAATAGCGCCTTAGAGCGTGAACAACGCTGTGAGGAGGTTGGAATGAAAAGGATCCTGCTGGCATGTGGGACCGCGGTTGCTACATCCACGGTGGTAACAAGCCGGCTCAATGACGCCATGAAGAAACGCGGCCTTGCGGGAAAGTATACCGCCAGCCAATGTAAAATTGCGGAAATTCTTTCAAAGGTGGATAATTTTGATATTCTTATTGCCAATGCCAAGGCTCCTCCGGGGGTCACCATTCCGGTGGTTAACGGTCTTCCCCTGCTCACGGGGGTGGGAGCCGAAAAAGTATGGGATGAAATAGCCGAACTCATTAAGAAAGAGTAGGCGTTCATGGGCCGTTTTTCTTAGTATACCGGGTTGACAACAAAAAACAATGGGTATAATGTCGTTATATGAAATCACTTACCTTGACCGTAAAAAATGAAACCGGGCTTCATTCAAGACCCGCGGATCTTTTTGTCAGAACCGCCAAATTGTACGAGTCCGCGATTGAAGTAGCCAAGGGCGGAAAAAAGGCAAATGCCAAGACCATTCTGAAAGTAATTCTCCTGAACGTCTGCGAAAACGATGAAATTACCATTACCGCCAACGGAACGGACGAGGATGCCGTGCTGGAAGACCTTAAAAAACTGGTAGAGTCGGATTTTACCGTTACTAATCCCCAGGTACGGATTTAGGCCGGGAGAAGCGGCCTATTTTAATTCATCGGGGCGGAGTATGTTCTGTATGGAACAGTAAGTTTTTACCCGGAGGGCCGGAAACGGTTCCATCCTGGGGTTTGCCTGGTAGTCGTCCAGGGTCTTTTGGTAAAGAGCGGAGGGCAGCTTCATAACCGCCACTTCGTTGTTCTTGATGCCGTAGATGTGGAATTCCAGGGCGCTTTCGGTTCTGGAATGATACCAGACTCCGATTTCTTCTTCCGGGTAGGCTTCGTCGGCTTTCATAAACAGGTAGTACTTAAGGGCTTCCACGGCCTCCGGAATAAGGCCGTCTTTGATGACGGCAATCCGTTCGGCCATTTCCGGATAGGAAATAACGGTTTCTGTATTCCGGGTTTTGTCTTCTTTTCTGCGGTAAAATTCGCCCCTGGAGAGCTCGGGGAGTACTTCCAGGACGGTGTTTTTGCCGGGCCAGTTAACGGTCAGGGGGAATTCCGGCTTATGCCTTTTCCCGCAGCTGGCGCAGATATAATTCATAAAATTCCCGGACAGAATATCTTCGATGTATTGGGGATCCGTATCAAGATCAATCTGCTCGGGTACGTCTACGGTAAACGTATTATCACAAAAACAGGGAATCTTGTGCCGCATTTTTTATACTCCTCTGCAAAACGGCGGCGCCGCCGTTCATTGACATCCGCCCCGGCGGGTACGCTTTAACGGGCGGCAAAGAACAGTATATCATTAAAGACCGCAAAAATCATAAGGCCCAGGATAATAACCATTCCCGCGGTTTGAAACGCGGAAACCGCTTTGGGGTTCAGGGGCCGCCGTTTAAGTATCTCCACAAGAAACAGAACGATAAGGCCCCCGTCAAGGATCGGAAGGGGCAGAAGGTTCATGATGCAGAGCGCTATGGAGATAAGGGCAAGAAAATTGGCCGCCGTGCTTAAGCCGGCGGCTACGCTTTGTTGAAATCCTCCCGCGGCAATGTCTCCCACCATATAGGTGATCCGGGCGGGACCGGAAACGGCCTGGGTCAAATCAATGCCCTTTTTAAAGAGCAGCCCCAGGCTTTTAACGGATATGGCCAGAGTTTTAAAAGCCTCCGAGCCGCCCTTGACAAGGGCGGCGAAGGGGGACAGATCGGGGGTCTTAAACCGGAGGGTCCGGTATTCAATGCCGGTGTCGGGAAAATCATCGCGGTATTCAATGCCGTCCAGTTCTGCCGTTCCGGTTCTGCCGTCCCGTTCAAAGTCCAGGGAAAAAACGACCGGTTTACGGTCTTTGAAAATACGAAGCACCGCCACCGTATAGGGAAGCTCTTCCCCGTCAACGGCCTTAATACGGTCCCCGGCCTTAAGGCCCGCCCTGTCCGCGGGGCTGCCGGGCCGTACAGCCTCCACAAGGGGTTCGGTCCAGTGGTATACCCCGATTTTGCCGGCCCCGGTTTTGTCCAGGCTGGGACGGAGGGTAAAGGAACGTTCCGTTCCGTTCCGCAGCACGGTTACGGACAGGTTCGTATCGGGGTTAAGGGCGATATGCTCCTGGATGTCCCGGTAGTTGTTTATCTCCCTGCCGTTAACGGCAATGATCCGGTCTCCGGTTACAAGTCCCCCCTGATCCGAGGGATATGACCGGCCGTCGATGTCTTTCAAAAGCACTATCCGGTTTTCCTGGGTTTCAATTTCAATGCCCCGGCCCCAGATAAACGATAATACAACCACGGCAAAAAGAAAATTGAAGAAGGGGCCCGAAAAAGCCACCAGAATGCGTTTCCAGGGTTTGGCGGAAAAGAAACTGCCCGGTTCCGGCCCTATGGATTTTTTATTGTTTTCCCATGCTTCCTGGAAGCCGTTTTCGCCCCGCATTTTGCAGTACCCCCCCACGGGGAACATACCCAGCCGGTACTCTACCGCGCCGATTTTTTTCTTTAACAGAGGGTTGCCCCAGCCGATGGAAAAGGCCTCCACGTCTATGCCGGAAAGCCGGGCGGCAATGAAATGACCCAGCTCGTGGACAAAAACCACAACTCCAAGACCAATTAAACCCAACAGTATCCGTATTGCTATCATGCGCTCATCCTAAAAAAAGAAACGGTATAAAACATAAAAGAGGGGCGCGGTCAGCGCCACCGAATCGGTGGAATCCAGGGCGCCCCCCCTGCCGGGGATAACAAGTCCCGAATCCTTAAAGCCGCAGCTCCGCTTGATTGCCGATTCGGCCAGGTCTCCAAAAATAACCGCGACGCCGGAGCAAAGCCCCAGCAATACCGCCGAGGGGAGCCGCGGGATCTGATCCGGCACAAATGCCCGGGGAACAAAATAAGCCAGCAGTATACAGACCGTTACGGAAGCGGCCATGCCTCCGATGTATCCGGCAAGGCTTTTATTGGGGCTGACTTTTAAAATTCCCCGGTTGTTTTTGCCGAAGAGTATCCCCGTAACCCAGGCAATGGAATCGTTGGCCATAACGGTAAGGATAAAGGCCAGGATCGCCGTGCTGGAATGTTCCAGCGTTGACATGGTAATGATCCAGCTTAACAGAAGGCCGGGGTAGATCATAACCGAAAACCCTCCCGCCAGCCGGCCCAGAACAGGGGAAAAGTCCGATTTGCGGTAAAAAATCTCCGACACGAGGAGCCAGGACGCCCCGATGATAAACAGGAACTGGGTAATTTCGCTGTTGGTGTCAAAGCTGACGATTAGTGTCTGGGCCACAGGATTAAGGGATCCCAGGATAGCGGCTTCGGGAAGGTTCACGGGGAATCCTTTACTCTTCAGCATTCGGGCGTATTCCATGGCCCCCAGGGCGCTGACGGCCACCACAAGAAGATTAAGGGCCAGATGGTTGAACTGGGGCAGGCAGATAACAAGAGCCACCACCCCGGGAACGCCGGCGAAAAAAATCAGCAGACGCTGTATCAGTTTTGTTCTACTCATGGGACAATACCGCCGAATTTACGTTCCCGTTTCCCGAAGGCTTCCAGCGCGGCCCGCAGTTCTTTTTCCGTCCAGTCCGGCCACAGTACCGGCGAAACATAGTATTCCGCATAGGCCCCCTCCCAGAGGAGAAAATTGCTGATCCGGAATTCCCCGGCGCTGCGGATAACAAGGTCCGGATCCGGCACATCGGGGTTGTCGAGAAAGAGCCGGATCGTTGCTTCCGTGGCGGAAGCAAGATCCGTTCCCCCAAGCGCGGCGCGCCGCACCGCCCGGACAATTTCGTCCCTTCCCCCGTAGTTCAGGGCCAGAATTACCTGGAGCCCGTCAAAGTTCCCGGTCTCCTCACATGCTGCCTTTAGCTCCGCCGCTATATCCGGGGGAAGGCCTGTGGTATCGCCGGCATGACGGATACGGATGCCGTTTTCACGGTAAAAGTCCAGTTCGCCCCGCAGATACTTCCTGACCAGCCCCATAATAAAGTTTACTTCACCGGCGGCCCGTTTCCAATTTTCGGTGGAAAAAGTATACAGGGTAAGGTACCTGATGCCCATGTCCGCGGCGGCCTTGACAATACGCTTGGCGGCCTTAAGCCCTTCCAGGTGTCCCTGGGTCCGCATCTGACCCCGGGCCCGGGCCCACCGGCCGTTCCCGTCCATGATAATGCCCAGGTGGAGGGGAATTATACTTCCATTATTTCCGATTCTTTTTCCTCCAGTACCTTGTCGATCTGCTTGACATAGGAATCGGTAAGCTTTTGAAGCTCTTCGGAATTTTTACTTTCTTCGTCTTCGGTCAATTCCTTGTCTTTCAGGAGTTTTTTGAGTTCCTCGTTACCGTCCCGCCTGATGTTCCGGACCGCCACCCGGCTTTGCTCCGCCTGAGCCTTGGCCTGCTTGACCAGCTCTTTACGCCGTTCCTCCGTTAAGGGAGGAATGGCGATGCGGATTACCTTGCCGTCATTGGAAGGATTAAGGGAAAGTTCCGATGACCGGATTGCCTTTTCAATTTCGCCGATCAGTCCCTTGTCCCAGGGCTGGATGACGATAAGCCGGGCTTCCGGGGTGGATATATTTGCCGCCTGGTGCAGGGGCGTTTTTTCGCCGTAGTAGTCCACCCGGATCTTGTCAAAGAGGGCAGGGGAGGCCCGGCCGGTCCGGAGGGCCCCATAGCCTTCTTTAAGGGCGGCGGCGGCTTTCTTCATCCGCTCTTCACAGGCGGTAATGGCGTTATGCATCGGCTCCTACCTTATAGTATACATAACCGGTGACGGAAAGGGCGGCGGCGGCTTTTTTCCCCGTTTCTTCCAGGGCCTTGGCGACACTGAGTTTTTCGTCCTTAACATAACCCTGATCCAAAAGGCAGATCTCCTTGAGGAATTTGTTAATTTTCCCCTTAAGGATATTTTCCACCACATTGGGGGGTTTGCCCTGAACCGATTCGTCGGTTTCCATCTGCCTTCGGAAAATGTTTTCCTGTTCCGTAAGCCAGGCGGAATCGATCTTGTCCCGGGAAAGGACATAGGGGTTAAAGGCCGCTATATGGAGGGCCAGATTAAAGGCGAAGGCCTTTACTTCCTCGTTTTTAAGGGCCTCCGGCTTGTCGGAGGCAAGCTTTACCACTACCCCGATAGCTCCGTCGCCATGAATATACCGGGCCAGGTATTCATCGGGCCCTGCATCCATGACGGTAAGCCGTTTAAGGGTCATATTTTCCCGGATCCTGGAAGCCAGGTCCGTAACCATGGTTTCCAGTTCCGCCGAAGGTCCGGTATAACCCTTTTCCAGAGCCTTTTCGGTAAGCGCCGCGCCCAGGGCGATAAAGTCCGGGTTCCGGGCCACAAAATCCGTTTCCGACGCGATCTCCGCCAGCACCGCCCTGGAACCGGCGTCGTTGATCTTAATAAAAATTTTGCCTTCGTTGGTAGCCCGGCCCGATCTCTTTTCCACCGCGGCCAGGCCCTTTTCTTTAAGGATCTTTTCCGCCGCCGCAGAGTCTCCGTTGGACGCTACCAGGGCGTTTTTGCATTCCATCATTCCCGCTCCGGTTTTTTCCCGAAGTTTCTTAACATCCGCCGCCGTTATTTCAGCCATATATTCGTACTCCTTGTAATTCCTTTCCGCACAGGTTCATTCGTACACTTTGTCCACATCCACCGGCAGGTCGTCCTCTTCTTCACCCGGAGCGGGAGCGGCGGGTTCTTCACCCGTTTCGGCTTTTTCGGCCGCCCCTTCGGAAGCGTAGGATGCGATATCGACTTCCTGGTCTTCTTCCCTGACGGACACGTCGTTTATCATCCCTTCCATATCTTCATCTTCATCGCCCAGGGTTTCAATGATCTTAAGTCCCGCTTCGTTGTCCGCCTCCACGACGGCATTGGCGACGATTTGGGTAAAGAGGGTGATGGCCCGGATCGCGTCGTCATTGCCGGGAATGGGATAAGCGATCCCCTCGGGGTTACAATTGGTGTCCACCACAGCCACAATGGGAATGCCCATACGCTGGGCTTCCACAACGGCGATGGATTCTTTTCTGGTATCGATGATAAAGAGGATCCCCGGAGGGTCTTTCATTTCCTTGATGCCCCCCAGGTTTTTCTGGAGCTTGGCCCGTTCTTTTGCAAGGAAAGCTATTTCTTTCTTGGTAAGGTTTTCGTAGGAACCGTCCACTTCCATCTTTTCCAGTTTTTTAAGACGGAGCAGGGATTTTTTGATGGTAACAAAATTGGTAAGCATGCCGCCCAGCCAGCGGTTGTTTACGTAGAACATGCCGCAGCGTTCGGCTTCTTTTTGGACAGCCTGCTGGGCCTGTTTTTTGGTACCCACAAAAAGTACCGTTTTGCCCGCGGTAACGGTTTTCCGCACCGCTTCGTAGGCGTCTTTGATAGCCTGGATCGTTTTTTGCAGATCGATGATATGGATTCCGTTCCGTTCGGCGAAGATATATTTCTTCATCCGCGGATCCCAGCGTTTTACCTGGTGACCGAAGTGGACCCCCGATTCAAGCAGGCTTTTCATGGTGACTACCGCCACATTGTCCTCCTGTCCGGCCGCGGGATAGGGCCGGTTCCCTTATCTGTATCTCGCGTGACGCAGGGCGTTCACGTGGAAGTTACGGCCCCCGGGCGCTAGGCGCCGTACCGGTAACCGTTCTCTATGAGCATACAATAGAATTCACGCATGGGCAAGCCCACGATGGCGCTGTACGACCCCTTGATGGAAGATACGAAACAGCTCCCCAGACCCTGGATTTTGTAGGAACCCGCCACCCCCTGCCATTCGCCGGTATTGAGGTACCATTCAATCTCGTCGTCCGAAAGGGGAGCGAAGGTAACGCTGGACTGAACGGAACGGCAGTCAATGGTTTGGCCTTTACCGTTAAAAAGAGCCATCGAAGTAGACACCTGGTGTTCGCGGCCCCGGAGTTTGTCCATCATGGTTTTTGCTTCGTTCCGGTCTTTCGGTTTACCGAAGATTTCCCCGTCCACCGAAATTACCGTGTCGGCGCCGCAAATCCAGCGGGGGATACGGCCCCGGAGCTGGTCGATAATCTTGTTGATTTTCCTCACCGCCATGTCCGCGGTATAGTCTTTGGGAGCCTGCCCCGGTTTGGGAACTTCGTCCAGCATGGATGGCATGATAGTAAAAGGAAGGCCCAGCAGTTTAAAATATTCCTGCCTGCGCAGAGAGCCCGAAGCCAAAATGATGGGTTCCATACAAACCGCCTTTTAAGTTGAGAGATACAGGACTCGAACCTGCCGCCTTCAGCTCCGGAGGCTGACGCTCTATCCAGATGAGCTAATCTCTCGTTCTGTTTTGAGGATACCGGACATGCGGGGCTGTGTCAATCTGTCAATCCGTTTTTCTTTGACAGGATTTTGCGGAGACCGCCTTGCTCCGCTTCGGCGCATATCCAGGCCTTAACAAGGTTTTATGCGCTTTTCTGGACGGGAACAATCTCCGGAGGATCGGATTTTTCCACCGTATCCTGGGTAATGACCACCCGCTTGCTGCCTTCCATGGAGGGAATGTCAAACATAATGTCCGTCATAAGCCGCTCCACGATGGCCCGCAGGCCCCGGGCGCCGGTTTTCTGCTTGATTGCCGTATCGGCAATGGCGTTGATGGCCCCGTCGGTAAATTCAAGCTGTACGTCGTCGTAGGCCAGGGAAGCCTGGTACTGTTTTACGATGGCGTTTTTCGGTTCCGTGATAATCCGCTTCAGGTCCTCCAGCTTTAGTTCTTCCAGGACCACCGTAATGGGAAGCCGCCCGATAAATTCCGGGATCATGCCAAAATGGATAAGGTCGTCGGGATGGAGGTTGACGAACAGCTCCCGGAGGTTCCGCTCCTTGTTGTCCCGGATTTCCGCCCCGAATCCCATGGGATGCTGGACGACCCGCCGTTCGATGAATTTGTCAAGTCCCACAAAGGCGCCGCCGCAGATAAAGAGTATGTTGGTGGTATCGATACGGATCATTTCCTGGTTGGGGTGTTTCCGCCCGCCCTGGGGGGGGACCGAAGCGATGGTTCCTTCAATAATTTTGAGCAGGGCCTGTTGGACCCCCTCACCGGATACATCCCTGGTGATGGAAACATTTTCTCCCTTCCGGGCTATTTTGTCGATTTCATCAATATACACAATTCCCCGTTCCGCGGAGGCGATGTTCCCCCCGGCGTTCTGGATAAGCTTAAGGAGGATATTTTCCACGTCTTCCCCCACATATCCCGCCTCGGTAAGGGTGGTGGCGTCCACAATGGCAAAGGGCACTTTGAGTTTTTTTGCCAGGGTCTTGGCCAAAAGGGTTTTCCCCGTCCCCGTGGGACCGATTAAGAGAACGTTGGATTTTTCTATTTCCACATCCTCCGGGTCCTTGGCGGGATTGGCAATACGTTTGTAGTGGTTATACACCGCGACGGACAGGGCCTTTTTAGCGTCGTCCTGGCCTATGATAAACATATCCAGGTATTTTTTTATTTCCCTGGGGGTGGGGATGTCGCCGGTAAACTGGGCGGTCAGGTCCTGTTCCTCGTCTGAAAGGATTTTCCGGCAGACTTCCACGCACTCGTCGCAGATAAACACATCGTTGGGACCGGCAATAAGCCGGCGCGCCATATCGGCGCTTTTTCCGCAGAAGGAACAGGACCGTTCCCCGCCGCTGTAACCGTTACGCAACCGGGCCATGTTTTTCCCTTGTTAAAATTTTGTCCGCAATACCGTAGTCTACCGCTTCTTCGGCGGACATATAAAAATCCCGTTCCATATCAAGGGCAATCTGCCCGGGGCTTTTCCCCGTATGGAGGGCAAAATAGTCGATGGTCATTTTTTTGAGCCTGACGATTTCCCGGGCCTGAATGCCGATGTCCCTGGCCTGGCCCTGGGCGCCCCCCCAGGGCTGGTGGATCAGCACCCGGGAGGAGGGGAGGACCAGCCGTTTTCCCGGCGCTCCAGCGCCGAGGATCAGGGCCGCCATGCTGGCCGCCTGACCCAGGCAGATTGTCTGGACACTGGACCTAACATGCTGGATGGTATCATAGATTGCAAGTCCCGCGGTTACCGATCCGCCGGGAGAATTGATGTACAGGTTGATATCCTTTTCCGTATTCTGGCCGTCCAGAAAGAGAATCTGGGCCACCACCATATCGGCGTTAAGATCCATAATTTCCCCGTCCAGAAAAATGATCCGGTCGGAAAGAAGCCTGGAATATATATCGTAGTACCGTTCCCCCATTCCGGTCTGTTCAACCACATGGGGAAGGATGTTGCTCATACTAAAGCTCCCCGGTCCCAAAGGCAGCCGCCCCGGAACATCATAGTTTAACCTTTACCGGACATCAGGTCCGGGTAGGTTTCTTTTTTGCCTTTTTTTACATTATTTTCCGCGATAAAGAGATCAAAAAGCTTCCGCTCCTTAATGTTTTCCCTTAAATAGTCCTGCACATTCTCTTGTTCATAGTATTTTTTTATTTCTTCCGGGGAAGTATCGGAATCGTTCGACAGCTTTTGAATTTCCTGCCGCACTTCCTCTTCGGAGGCTTCCAGGTTCAGATCCTGCAGCAGGGTTTCAACAATAATCCGGCTTTTCAGGACTTTTTCGGCGTCGGGTTTCCAGTCCTCCCGGAGTTTTTCCGGATCCTGCCCCGTTTTTATCAGATTTTGGGCCAGTTCTTCGGGACCGGTATTAAAACGCCGGGCCAGGTTTCTGAACCGGGAGTCCAGTTCAAGGGTAATCATGGATTCAGGAAGGTCTATGGGGGTGCTTTCCAGGACTTTTTCCAGAATCTTTGAAACGGTAATATCCCGAATGCGGGCGTTGAGGTTCCCGGCAAGCCGCTCCCGGATACTGTTTTTTAAATCCTCCAGGGTCGTGTACTTTTCGTCCACATCCTGGGCCAGGTCGTCATCCAGGTCGGGCAGTTTCTTTTCTTTTAGGGCTGTCAAAGTAACCCGGATAGTGAGGGTTTTACCCGCCAGCTCGCTCTGGGTATAATCGGCGGGGAATGTTTTGGTTATATCCCTGGTTTCTCCCTTTTTCATGCCGGTAAGGTCATCGTCAAACTGGTAGAGGTTATACCCCGATCCGAGGGTAAAGACAAAATCCTGCCGTTCGCTTCCCTGAACGGGATTACCGCCGCCGTCCAGTTCGGTATAGTTGATCGTTACCACGTCGTCCTTCGCCGCGGCCTCTCCGTCATCCCTGTCCAGAACAACGGCGCTCCGCTCCCGGATTTCTTCCAGCTCCCGCCGGATGTCTTCCTCTTCCACGGTAACGTTGGGAATTTCCACTTCCAGCCCCTTCCAGGGCCCCACGGTTACCGCGGGGAGGACATCGTAGACCACGGAAAAACTTAGATCCTTGTCCGGATCCAGGACCGGTTCATCCCCTTCGAGCCGGGGGGTGGAATAGGGCAGGGGCCTGTTTTCTTTGGGGAAACTTTCGTCTTCAAAGACTTCGGTAATGGCCGTACTAAAGATCTTGTTAATGGTTTCGTCTTTTAATACCGGGCCGAATTTCCGTTCCAGCACTTCCCGGGGGACCTTTCCCTTACGAAAACCGGGGATTGCCGCGGATTTGAGGTACTCATTGACAAGCTCGGCATACCGGGCGCGGACATCGTCCTTTTCCACCGTAAGGGTCAAGCGAACCGCCGAATGTTCCAGACGGGTAATTGTGTTGGATATAGGCACTGTCTTCCTCTTGAATAGGCAGATACTTTGCTTTGAGCCCTTCCCCCGCAGTCACTGCGAGAGAAGGGACCCGCCCTCCGGCCTCCTGCTTCGGACCTCCGGGCCGCTGTTTGGCCCTTTCGGCGCCGTCCATGGCGCCTTTTCCTCCCGCCGGCCGGCGGACCAAACTTTCGAGTCCCTTCACCCGCGCTTTGCTGCGAGAGAAGGGACTCGAACCCTTACGCCAAGGGCGCCAGATCCTAAGTCTGACGTGTCTACCAGTTTCACCACTCTCGCGTCGTTTTGAACCGCAAACAGCCTGAAGGTTCAAGCCTTATTGAGAGAAGTGTACTCAAATTGAGGGGAGAATGTCAAGCGCCCGGTGCCGCCGTAGGGGGCGCTCATTGCTGTACCCTGCGCAGGTGAAAGGTCCGGGTGTCTTCGTAGGAAAAGTTCTCATTAGTGTCATGCGTACTATTATGTACCTCTACCGTTAGAATACCGTCACCGGACACCGAATAGGAAACGCCTATAGAGTAACCGCCCCATCTGTTTCCAAGTCCGTCCCCTGCCGTCCTTTTTTCTCCGTCAATAGGAAGTTTGTAAAACCCATTCTCATCAGGAGGTACAAAGCCGGAGCGGCTCCTGGAACCTGAAGGATTCCAGCGTACAAAATTTACGGACAGGTATAACTCTTTACGGCTGTTGATTATCACCACCGCCCTGCCGCTTTCGTCAACCCAGGTTCCAATGACATCTTCGCCGACCTGTCCGTGAACGGTAACTCCCGCCGGTATGGCCGGCGGTTTGCCGCACCCTTCAAAGGTGTTGTCCCAAATTTCGGTAAGACCCGCCGGCAGCGTGACGGATGTAAGGTTGCCGCAGCCGTAAAAAGCGCGTTTTCCGATACTGGTAAGACCCGCCGGCAGTGTGATAGATGTAAGGCCGCCGCAACCCTCAAAGGCGCTCTCCCCGATGCCGGTAAGGCCCGCCGGCAGCGTGACAGACGCAAGACCGCCGCAATCGTAAAAAACCACATCCCCGACACCGGTAACTCCTTCCGGCAGCGTGATGGCTCTAAGGTTACGGCACCTGTAAAAGGCCCCATCCCCGATGCTGGTAACGCTTCCCGGCAGCGTGATGGCTCTAAGGCTTTCGCATTCCGCAAAGGCCCCCGCCCCGATACTGATAACCCCTTCCGGCAGCGTGACGGAAGTAAGGCCGCCGCAATAGGCAAAGGCCATATCCCCGATGCTCGTAAGGCCTTCCGGCAGTGTAATGGACCTGAGCCTGTCGTACTCGGAAAAGGCCTCTTCCCCGATGCTCGTAACTCCCGCGGGTACGCGTACTTCCGCCGCCGTTCCCCGGTACTTGACCAGCGTTCCGCCGGTAATCACAAAATCCCTGTTCTGGGCCGCCGCGGCCAAGCATATTCCCAGCAAAACAAAAACCGCCATCCGCTTTTTCATACAAACACTCCTTATACAATAATTGCCAGCCGTATTTTATGCTTCTTTTTTACCGCCGTCAATTTCCCCCGCAAAACACCGCCGGGGCCGCGGCTCCATCTTGCCTTATGTGTTATCGCCGTGTGTAGTGGACTGCGGTAAGATTTTGACGTGAGGAATTCGTTACGCCAGGGTAAGATTTAACGTGAGGCAATGCGCCATGTGGTAAACTTTGTTCCGGTATGGTACAGTGAACGCCGAAAGCAGGAGGAAAACGATGCTGGCGGAACGGTTTTTTACGGAAATTCACGGCCTGATCAATACGATACAGGAGACCCAGCTGGGTCCGATACAAAAAGCGGCGGAAGAGATAGCGCCCAGGCTGGAAGAGGGGGGGATCCTCTACGTGTTTGGTTCCGGCCATTCCCACGTCCTGGCCGAAGAAGTATTCAGCCGGGCCGGGGGGCTGATCCAGGCTAAATCCATCGTGCCCCATGAGCTAACGGTAGATCTGGACATGGACAAATCCACCCTCATGGAACGGACCGACGGCCTGGCGGAAATCATTTTTTCCACCACCCGGATCCGGAAGGCCGACGTCCTGATCCTGGTGTCGAATTCCGGCAGGAACGCGGTTCCCGTCCAGATGGCCCTGGGGGCAAAGGAGCGGGGGATTTTTACCGTCGCCATGACCAACGTCAGCCACAGCAAAGGGGTGAGTTCCCGGGACAGGAGCGGCAAAAAACTCTACGAACTCTGCGACCTGGTGCTGGATACCTGCGGCCCCAAGGGGGACGCCCTGGTGCAGCCCCCGGGAAAGAGCTGGGCGGTGGCGCCGGTTTCTACCATAGCGGGGGCGGTTATCATAGAAGCCCTGGTCTGCGCGGTGGTGGAAACCATGCTTTCCCACGGAGTGGAGCCTCCCCTTTATCAAAGCGCCAACATAGACGGGAACGACGACTATAACCGCCGGGCCCGGGAACAGCTCAAGGAACGGTTTCCCGAACTGCGGGAACTGTTTTCCACCTTTTAGCTGATGAACG
>JAISDG010000099.1 GCA_031265015.1 Spirochaetaceae bacterium
TTAAGGAACGCTCCGGTGATCACTTTCTGGCCTGCGGTATTGGGATGGATCCCGTCTTCACAGAGAAGGTCTTCGCTCCGCCGGTGTTCCAGAAAAGCGCCCCGCAGATCCACCAGAAGGGATTTTGTTTCGGCGGCGATTTTTCCAATCACCCTGGAATAGTTTTCCTGAAAGCGGTAAATGTTGCTGATGCTTCCCAGCCAGAGGAGGATATTGTCCTTGTTCAGGCCGCCGCAAAACCAGTCGAAAAAGCGCTGGGGTTCCAGGGGCGGCAGGGTAGTCAGAACGGGAACGACGCGCTTTTCTTTAAGGGCGCGGATAATCTGATGGTACGCCGCGGCAAATATATTCAACGGTGTGTGGGGTTCATGTTTTTCTCCGGGGCGTTCGGCGATTTCTTTCCAGTTAAAGTCGCAGTCGTTTCCGCCGTACTCGATAACGGCCACGTCTATCTTTCGCTTTTCCAGCCGTTTCTGCAGGACCGAAACACCTTTGCGGATGGTACAGCCGAATATGGAAAAATTATCGATGACGAGTGAATGTTTCCGGCCTATTTCGGCAAGGTCGATATGGTTATCCACCCGGTACCGCTTGTTTTCCCCGTCCAGCTGGATGCCCCGCAAAATTGAATCGCCGAAGACGCCGGCGTTTCTTAGGGTTCCTTCATTTTTCTGTTTTGTATTCACGACAATTTAGACGCAGGACGCCGGGAAAAGTTGCAGGCCGGAGGTTTACAGCGAACCCCGGTAAGCGCCGAGGAAATGGAAATCTTCGGTATGCTGTTTCAGTTCCTCCATGGCCGCGGCAAAGATCCCTTCCTTTTCGGGGATGCTCACATCCACATAGAACTGGTATTCCCAGGGCTTACCCTGGATGGGACGGGATTCCAGCTTGGAAAGGTTGATTCCCTGATCGGCCATAATTTTGAGGCACGCAAAAAGGGAGCCCGGTTTATCGGCTACGGAAAATACCATGCTTGCCTTGCTGGGCCGTTCCGAACCAAGGCTGGGGGGAACCCACGCGCCGCCGATCCGGCGGCTGTCCGGGGAAGGGCCTGAATCGATCTTCCGGCTGATGACAAGAAACCGGGTATAGTTCAGGGGATTGGTTTCTATTCCTTCCTTGAGGATCCTAAGGCCGTAGGCCTTGGCGGCCGCAACCCCGGCGATGGCCGCGACCTTGACCGCCCCTTCCCTGGCAATGGACGCTACGGCGCCGGCGGTATCGTTACAGGCTTCCAGCTGCCAGGCCGGATGCTTACCGAGGAATTCCCGGCACTGGGCAAAGCCCTGGGGGTGGCTCCTGACGATGGCGATGGAATCCATGGCGGCCCGCTCGTCTCCGATCAGGCAGTGGACGATCCGGAGCTTCACTTCCCCCACAATGGCGATGTCCGGATACCGCAGGAAAAGATCGTAGTTTTCGTGGATGCTTCCCGCCAGGCTGTTTTCCACCGGCACAATGCCGGCGCAGGCGGAACCGTCCAGGACGGAGTCAAAAACTCCTTTAAAGGACTGAACCTGCATACGGGGGGCATCCTCTCCAAAGATACGCGTCAGCGCCTGTTCGGCAAAGGCGCCGCTTTCCCCGTTATAGGCAACCTGTTCCCGGGGAGACCCCGCCGGACCGCCGGCTTCGCTGCCGCCGCCGGCCATGCCGGAGCCGGCAGCTGTGCCAGCGCCGGGCGTCAGCGCTGCCGCCGGCACAGTTACATGCGGGGGCCGGGGGGTCCGGAGCAGTTCCTTTCCCACCACCGGGGCCAGGGCTTCAATATCCCGCATCAGTTTTTCAAACTGCTCCGGATACAGGGACTGGGGACCGTCGGAAAGGGCTTCGTCGGGCCGGGGATGCACCTCCACCGTCAGCCCGCCGGCTCCGGCGGCGATGGCCGCCAGGGCTGCGGAAGCTACCTTGGCCCGGATCCCCACCGCATGGCTGGGATCCACAATCACCGGCAGGTGGGAAAGGGTCTTTACCACGGGAATGGCGGAAATATCCAGGGTGTTGCGGGTATAGGTTTCAAAGGTACGAATTCCCCGCTCGCAGAGCACCACGTCGCGGGTTCCCGCGGCCAGCAGGTACTCCGCGGAAAGGAGCCATTCCTCTATGGTAGCGGAGGGTCCCCGTTTTAACAGTACGGGCCTGCCCAGGGAACCAACTTTCTTGAGGAGTTCGAAGTTCTGCATATTCCGGGCGCCGATCTGGAACATATCGGTTAAGTCTTTCATGTCCACCGCCAGTTCCGGGGACACCACCTCGGTTACGATGGGCATGCCTTCGGCCTCTCCCGCTTCCTTCATTAATTCCAGGCCCTTCATCCCCAGCCCCTGGAAAGCATAGGGACTGGTCCTGGGTTTGTAGGCTCCGCCCCGAAGGATCACCGCCCCGGATTCCCGGACCAGGGCCGCGGTTTCCCGGATTTGTTCCCTGCTTTCCACTGCGCAGGGCCCGGCAATCACCGTAATCCGGGAACCGCCGATTTTTACCGGCGGGCAGGAGGAATCGCCGCCGACCGTAACAATCGAATCTTCCGCCCTGGTTTCCCGGGACGCCAGCTCATAGGGCTTGCTGGTCGCGGCAACCCGTTCCACCCCGGGAAGAAGGCCCAGTTCCCGAAGATCTACCACCCCCTTGCCTGACGCGCCAAATACTTCATCTTCGCCGAACTGCTGATCCCGAACAGCAAACCCCCGGTCCTTAAGGTAGATGCGGACCAGTTCCTTGTCATGGGGAGTGATACCCCTGGAAAGCACAACTATCATGGTACCCTTATAGTAGACAATTCATGGATAAACAGGCAAGACGAAGGGGGGCACTCTGACCGCTAACGCTCAACGATCGCAGGTTCCCGGCGCTTACCTGTTCTTCGTCAGGCCGTCCACCACCGCGAAAAGCTTTACCTCGCTTTCCCGGGCCAGGGGGCCCAGGGGAAGCCGCACCGGGCCGGCGGGAAGGCCCGCCCGGTTCATCGCGGCCTTTATCGGGACCGGATTGGTCTCGATAAAGGCGTGTTCCATCAGGGGAAGGAGTTCGTAGTGGAGGCGGCGGGCTTCTTCAAAATCGCCGTCCATGGCCGCCTGGACCAGGGCTTTTGTCTTTTTGGGGACCAGGTTTGAGATAACCGAAATAAGCCCGTCGCCGCCTAGGGCCAGGAGGGGAAGGGTCAGACTGTCGTCACCGGACAAAACCTGAAAAGGAGCGGCGGTATTTTTCCGGGGCCGGGCGATCCGGGCAATTACCGCGGCCATTTGGTTCACGTCGCCGGAAGCTTCCTTAACCCCGGCAATACCCGGTATGGCGGCAAGCCGTTCCATCAGCGGCGGGGGGATGTTTCTTCCCGTGCGGCCGGCGATGTTGTAAATGATGATGGGGATCCCCACGGCGGCGGCGGTTTCAAAATGCCTGATGAGTCCCGAATCGTTGGGCTTGTTGTAGTAGGGGGTTACTACCAGCGCGGCGGCGGCGCCCAGATCCCTGGCGCGCTTTACATATCCTTCCATGTGCCTGGTAGAATTGGACCCCGCTCCGACAATCAGCGGCACGCGGCCGGCGCTTTCCTCTACGGCAATCCTGATAAGCTGTTCTTCCTCGTTATCGTCCAGGGTCGGCGTTTCCCCGGTAGTCCCCAGGGGAACAAGGCCGTCGATGCCTTCCCCGATCTGCCAGGCAACAAGCCGGCGGAATCCGTCATAGTCCACGTCTCCGTTTTCCTTCATCGGGGTTATAAGGGCGGTATAGGCCCCCTTGAATACTGCGCTCACATTTACCTCCACCCTTATGACCGGGGCCTCTTAAACGGTGTTTTCAGAGGTCCCGGCGAGTATGTCCTTTAATACATCGTCCATGGTAAAGATCCCCCGGCGGCCCTCTCCCGCAGCTTGGCGGGGACCGGACCGGACCAGCCATTCCGCCGCCACCAGGGCGCCTCCCGCAAAACCTTCCCGGTTACGGGCGCTGTGGGTTATTTCGATGGTATCCGAAGGAGAATCAAAAAACAGGGAATGGCGGCCCGGCGCCGCTCCTGCCCGCAGGCTGGCAAAATGGATTGTGCCGGGTTCCACCGGTTTCTGCGGCGCTTCCCAGAGTACGTTTTTTTTCCGGCTCATGGAAGCAAGCACCCGTTCCGCCAGGGTTTTAGCGGTTCCCGAAGGGCTGTCCGCTTTTTTGTTGTGATGAATTTCCAGCCCCCCCACGTCGTAGGCGTCAAAGGGATCCGCCAGTTTGGCGGCATAGGCGGCAATGCGGTAAAAAAGGTTTACCCCCAGGGAAAAATTCGACGCCCACAGCAGGGCCGTTCCCGCCGCTTCCACCGCGGCGGAAACTTCCGGCAGCGCGTCATACCAGCCGGTGGAGCCGCAGACCACCGCTTTACCCGCCGCCGCCGCGGCCCTGATGTTGTCCGGGGCCGCGCCGGGCCCGGTAAATTCGATTAACACGTCCGCCAGTTCCGGTTTGTATGTCTCTCCGGGCCGGCAGGAGGGATCCAGAACGGTAACGATCCGGTGGCCCCGGTCAAGCGCGGCGGCTTCGATCATCCTGCCCATCCTGCCGTAGCCAATCAGGCCGATGTTCACTTTTTTGCCGCCCTTTTTGCGGCTTTCTTTTTTTCTTCCGGTTCCGTAAAAAAGAAACGGTGCAGCTCGGTCACCAGAGAATCCGCTTCTCCGTCGTTGATGATAAAACTGATGTTGACCTTACTGGCGCCGTGGGAAACCATCTGTACCTGGATCCCCATTTTCGTGCAGACCCCAAAGGCTTCCCGGAGGATCTCCGAAGATCTCCGCACATCGCCGATGATGGTTACAATGGCCTTGCCTGTCCTGACTTCTACTCCCGCGTATTCGGACAGTTCCCTGATAACCGCGGCCAGGTCTTTTTCCGCATCCAGGGTCAGGGACACGGACACTTCACTGGTGGCCACCATGTCGATAGATATGCTGTTCCTGGAAAACTCCGAAAAGACCCGGGCAAGAAAGCCGGGCTGGCCGAGCATCCGGGTGGAGGTAATGTCTACCAGGGTAACGTTTTTCTTGCTGGTGATAGCCCGGATCAGGGAGGTGTTTTTGTCCGAACCCGCTTCAATGCGGGTGCCGGGAGCGGCGGGGTTGTAGGAATTTTTTACCAGCACCGGGGTTCCTATTTTCATACAGGGCTGCATGGCTCTGGGATGAAGTACCTGGGCGCCGAAGTAGGCCAGTTCCGCCGCTTCGTCATAGGTAACCTTGTCCACCGGCCGGGCGTCTTTGACCAGCCGGGGATCGGCGGTGAGGATGCCGTCCACATCTTTCCAGACCTGAACTTCTTCCGCCTTGCAGGCCGCGGCGATTACCGTGGCGGATAAATCGGAGCCGCCCCTTCCCAGGGTGGTGATGTTGCCGTTTTCGTCCTTGGCGATAAAACCGGTGATCACCGGGAGTATTCCCTCCGCAATCAGGGTCGGGGTAAAGGAAGCGATGCGGACCCAGCTTTCGCTGCGGAGCTCCGCCTGGCCGAAGGAAGAATCGGAAAGAAAGCCCACGTCCCAGGCGTCAAAAGCCTGGGCTTTCAGTTTTATCGTCCGCAGGTACGCCGCGGCGATCCGGACGGACATCCGTTCCCCGAAGGAAACAAGGCAGTCCCTGGTTCTGCCCGTTAATTCCCTGGTCAGGGAGATCCCCGTAAGCAGGCTCCCCAGCTCCCAGAAAAGCGTTTTTATCTCTTTTTGCAGCGCCGAACCCAGCCCCAGATCGGAAATAGCCTTAAGGTGGATATCTTCTACTTTTTCGACGGAAACAAAACTTTTTTTCAGGGCGGTATCGGCGGCTTCCAGAAGGTAATCGGTGGTGTCCCCCATGGCGGAAAGAACCAGCAGCGGCCTGCGTTTAAGCTGGCCGCAGACAATTTCCCCCACCTTAACAATCCGTTCCGCTCCGGCCAGCGAACTGCCGCCGAATTTCATTACTATCATGAAAAAAACCTAAACCATTTTGCGTTCTTTTTCAACGCGGGCCCTCCAAAATCCGCAGCGCGTTGCCGCAAAGGATCTTCTCCCTGTCGGCTTCGGAAAGCCGGAGGGCCAGGAATTCTTCAAGGCATACAAGGGGATCCCACATGGGAAAATCGGATCCAAACAGAAAGCGGTCCGCCCCGTAGATGCCGATAAGTTCCTCCGCCCTCCGGCTTCCTATAAACGGAATGGAACTGGAAACATCCATATAACAAAACCGGTCTTTAAGATACTCCAGCGCCAGATCCTGCACGGACCAGCCCCCGAAATGGGCGGCCACCACCACCAGGCCGGGAAACGCGTCCAGCACCCGGGCAAGCCTGGCGGGATGGGAGTAGGGATAGCGGTAATCGCCGGTATGCAGCACCACGGCCATCCCTTCGGCGCGGATGATGTCGTAAACGCTCATCATCCGTTCATCGTCGATGGTAAACTTCTGCATGTCCGGGTGCAGCTTGATCCCCCGAAGGCCCAGGGCCTTGATGCGCCGGATTTCCGGTTCCGGATTGGGAAATTCCGCGTGGATGGTGCCGAACCCGGAAAACTCGGGATGTTCCGCGCAGACCGAGGCAATGTAGCTGTTGATCCCGGTAACCTGCCCCGGAACGGCGGCGGCGGAAAAGACGACAAAGCGGTCAATCCCTCCCTGTTTTCCCCGGGCCAGAAGATCCTCCGCCGTTCCGTTCCGGCTCGCGGTCAGGCCGTAAAAATCGCCGATGCTGACGACTGCTTTGGCGGCGATTTTTTCCGGGTAGATGTGGGTATGAAAATCAATAACCATGGCTAACTGTTCAGGGACCAGCTTCCGTCGGCATAAATGTAGGTTCCGCTTTTCCTGCCCTGGGAATTGTAATAGGTGTCAAAGCTCGCGTCGGTGGAAAAGAGCAGATTATCATGGGTATCGTAATAATTTACCCTGGACGCAAAACTGTTGTTCTTCGGCTTGTTGTTAAAGGCCCGTTTGCCCACTTCTTCTATGCCCTCCGGAATGGTGATGCTGCTAAGCTCGTTATTGTAAAAGGCGCCGTCCCCGATTTTTTCAACCCCGCCGCCTATGGTCAGAAGGGTGATCCGGTTTCCCGCGAAAGCCCCTTCGCCAACGGAGGTAACCCCCGGGGGAATGGAGATCCCCGTAAGCCGGTTGTTGAAAAAGGCATAGTCTTCAATAGCGGTTACCGTTTCGGGAAGCTCCACCGTCCGCAGCAGGTTAACCTGGAAACAGCCCCGGGGGATCACCGTAATCCCCCGGCCGATGGCGACCCGGACCAGCCGGTTATTGGAAAACGCCCCAAACCCCAGGGACGTAACGTTATCCCCGATAACCAGTTCGGTCAGGTTGTTATCCGCAAAGGCGCCCCTCCCTATGACGGTGACGCTGTCCGGAATGGTTATGCTGGTCAGTTCCTTCCCCGCGAAGACATAATCCCCAATGGCGGTGACGGGCATGCCGTTGATCTCGCCGGGGATAACCACTTCCCTGACAAAGCCCCTGCACCGGGTGATAGTCAGGGCGCCGTTGTTTTCTTCCAGGGTGATGGTAAGCCCCGCGGAAGACTGGGCAAAAGCCGGGGAAACCAGCAGAGTGATGAGGGGAAGGATGGAAAAAACACGCCGCTTCATCATAACAGAGTATAACGGCCGGAGGGCTTTGTGGCAAGCGGCCAGGCAATGCGCGTGATTGACATTTACCGGGAACCGGGATAGCCTGAAGGCAATTGGGGGATTCTTATGGGTACCAATACCGTATTCCGGATTTTACCTGTTTTGTTGCTTACCCTGCTGTTTGCCGGGTGTACCTCCCAGCCGATGACAAGGAATGTCGTTAGTGATGTCGGCGGGGTAATGGATATTGATAAATTCCAGTACTATATATCGGCGGGCATAAAGTTAACCGCCACGGAAAGAATACGGGAACCAAATGTTGACAGAAGAGGGAATGTCAGCGTAAAAGAGACGGCCTTTCGGAACATAATAATCATCACTAAAAACACGATGGGCGTTTTAATGGACTCGAAAATAGGGGAAGACGGTTTAATGGTGCTGGAAATATGTTTTGAAGAAAACCCGGCGGATAGTGATAAAAGGATTATCTTTAAACAAGACGGACCCGGGATAGAACATAAATTTTATATCGTGTATACGGATCCAAGGAAACGGGTCATAAACTATGGGGATGTGGAATATGGCCTGGAAACAAATACCAGGGAAAGGGTATTTTTGAAAATAAAGATTGACAAATCACAGATAGAAAAAGAACGGGTCCGTAAAGTTAAGGGAAGAAGAGTAGAATATTAACCCGCCGTACACAATGCCTCCGGACGGCTTGCATAGGTGATACCCGGACAGGTATCCTAAGGGACACATCTTTGAAGCACAACAGGAGGATCCGGTGGCGTTTGACATTTATACCGACGGGGGCTGTTCCGGCAATCCCGGTCCCGGGGGCTGGGCCTATATAATGGTTAAAAAAACCGTTCAGGGAGATACCGTCATTACCGAAGCCAGGGGGGGCGAAAAAAATACCACCAACAACCGCATGGAACTGCGGGCGGTTATTTCCGCCCTTAAGACCATGGAAAAGCTGGCCCGGTCCGGCCAAACCATCCCCCGGAAGGCGGTGGTCCATACCGATTCCCAGTATGTCCAGAAGGGCATTACCGAATGGATCCGCGTCTGGAAACAAAACAACTGGCGGACCAGCGATAAAAAGCCTGTCAAAAACCAGGATCTGTGGACCGAATTGGATACCCTGGCGGGAAGGCTGGCCCTTAGCTGGGAATGGGTTAAAGGCCACTCGGGAAACCACTACAACGAGCGCTGTGACGCGATGACCCGGCAGGCGATAGCTTCGCTTTGACAGGGCCCGGGCGGGCCTGGCGTCATTGCAATATTCTCCCATCCGGTGTATATTTTACTCTGATGTTTATTGCTGAATACCCTGGGAGGTAGATAAAATCCATGAAACTAAAAATCAGGTATCTTGTTCTTTTGGGTTTAGTTTCCTTTGCGTTCATATCCTGTAAAACCACCGGAACCGCGCCCGATTCCCTGACGGAAGGGGTCGCGGAAGAACCGGACGGCCCTGTGGAAGAAGCGGATCTGGCGGGCCTGGCCGCGGCCAGGGCCAAGGCCGAGGAATCCCGCTCCCTGGCGGAATATGTTCAGGGGCCGTCCGCTTTCCCCGCGGAATGGGGATTTGCCGAAGACCGTTATAGTACCGCCGCGGGCCGGATCGAGGCCCCGGAAACCAAGAAGGAAACCTATTCCCGGATTGCCGAATGGAAGGGGATAGGCGCCGCGTATGACGATATCTACGACAAATCGGTTCCCCAGTTTACCAGGGGGCAGCAGGAACAGCTGGCCGCGGCCAGGGCTGCGGCGGTTCAGGCCGGGGCCGATAAACTGGTTCCGGATCGCCTGGCCCAGGCCGACGCCCTGGCGGGTTCCGCCGGCCAAAAGGCGGACGCGGGCGATTTTGCCGCCTCCGTCAGGGACGGAAAAGAAGCCTGGGACCGGTATAAAATTCTACAGACCATTGCGGAAGCCCACGCCAAACAGGAAGAGGCGGATAAGTACGATTTCTTTTCCAGCGATCCGGATAACTATATGATTGCCGCGGACGCCGGAAACGATGCCGTATCTTCCTATGACGAGGGAAATCTGGTCCAGGCCCGGGATTCCGCCGATGAAGCCCTGGTCCGGTTTAACCAGGTACTCAAAAACGGCTGGGTTTCCCGGGTGGAAGAAAAGGCTGCCATAGCCCGGGAATGGCGGCAGGCCGCCCAGGAGGTTAAAGCCAACGTGGCGGTAAAGCCGGACTTTGACGCCGCGGACCGGGTGTACAACCAGGCCCATGTGGCCCTGCGGGCAGAAGATTATTCCGGCGCCATCGATCTGTTTGACCGGTCGGAAGCCCTTTTTATAACGGCCCACGACAACGCGGTGACAAAACGGGACAAGGCCGAAGAAGCCCTGCGGCAGGCCGAACAGAAGCTGGCCGAAAGCGAGGCGAAAGCCCAGGACGCGGAAGAAATCATCGGAGGAGGCGAATAAATGAAACGGTTCATCAGTTTTGGTATACTGTTCCTTGTCTGCGCCGTTCTGTTTGCCCAGGAGTCTTCCCCGGCCGCCCAGGCCGAGTTGGAGGCTGACGAAACCCCTGAGGCTGTCGAGGTTCCACAATCAATCCTGAATAATCAGTACTACCTTCAGAGTGTCCGCCTGACCGAACAGGCCCGGGAATCCTTTGAGGTAGGCAATTACGACGCTTCCGCCGCTTATTCGGAACAGGCCGCGGAATATGCCCGCCGGTCCGATCAATATGTTTCCATGCGGCTGGCGGAAAACGTCCTTGCCAAGGCCCACAGCCGCTACACCTGGGCCGGTTCCGTGGGAGCCGCCCGCCGGTATCCCCGGGAATACGAGACCGCCTCTGCCGCCTACAATGAAGCCCAGGACGCCCGGAAAGCCCAAAACTGGGATGAAACCAGCGCGGCGGCAAACCGGGTTATCATAGCCCTGGCCGGCGTTAAAGCCCCCGACGGCGGAGACGGGCCGTCCGCGGGCCCCCAGCCCCAGCCTCCCCGGGGAACCCTGCCCGCCCAGTATACGGTGCGCCAGTGGACCGCTACCGGAGACTGCTTCTCTACCATCGCCGGATGGCCCTGGGTGTACGGAGACGTGTATCAGTGGCGGAAACTGTATGACGCCAACAAGAGTAAGCTCCCCAACCCGGATAACCCCCATCTGATAATCCCCGGCATGGTCCTGGATATACCCAGCCGTGAGGGGGAAACCAGGTCCGGCATGTGGGATCCCGCCGCCAGGTACGAAGAATAGCCGCCCCGAAACCCTGTTCGTAAAAAACGGTCCCCGCCGGGGGGCCGTTTTTTTTGCTGCCCTGAAAGCCTTCAGGGCGGGGAGAGTTATTGACAAAACCGCGGAACGGCAGGATACTGACAGAGCAATGGACCGGGCAGCGCTTCTGCAAAACACAGTCTCCCTTGGGTTCCCTTCGCGGGCGGACAAACTTCTTCGGGGTGTGCCGGTTTCCGGCGCCGTTGCAGCTAACGGCGCCGTAACTCCTTATGTAGTAAAGAGTGGGGGGGGGGGGCGGGGGGCCGGGGGGCGGGGGGGGGCGACGGGGGGAGGGGG
>JAISDG010000175.1 GCA_031265015.1 Spirochaetaceae bacterium
TTAAGCTCTATTCCATGGTTGGAAAAAATCAGCCGCAGGGCCTTGTCCAGTTCCAGCCGGGGGGGATTCATGGGCGCGATAAAACGCCGGACGTCAAAATATACCGCCCGGCAGTCCTCGAGGCTGCCCTTTTTCAGGCTATCCCAGGGGGTCCCCAGGTCCAGATAATCCCGCACCATCGCGGCCAGGAGGCCGCCGTCCCCCGCTTCGGCGGCATGTTCCAGGCTTTCCAGGTACCTGCCCCGGAAACCGGAATTACTTTTCAGCAGAGCCGAAGCTTCGTGCTGAAGGTACTGGTAGAGCCCCGACTTTTCCAGGCTTTCTACGATCCGCGCGGCATAGGGTGAATGGATAATCTTGGAAAGCTCTTCCGTTAAGCGGGAAGCGGAAACATCCGCCAAAAGGGAAGCTTCCGCCCTGATTCGCCGCTTTACAAGCCAGGGGACGGTAAAACCCGTGGCGGCGGCGTACTTGACCGCCCGGATCATCCTGACCGGATCATCCCTAAAGATCAGCTCCAAAGGAATAATGGGCCGCAGCCGTTTCTTTTTGATGTCCGCCACGCCGTTCACATAATCCACCACCACCTGTTTGCCGGGATCGTAAAAAAGGGCGTTAAAGGAAAAGTCCCGGCGCAGTACATCCTCTTCTATGGTTCCGTAGGTATTGCTGGTATGCCCGTCCTTAAGGGAACGGAAGGTGGAAACCTCAAAAATTTTGGGGCCGAAAAAAACATGGACCAGCCGGAAGCGCCGGCCGATGATCCGGGAATTATGGAAAATCCGTTTAATCCGGGCGGGGGTTGCGGAGGTAACAATGTCAAAATCCTTTGGCTTTCTGCCCAGGATCAAATCCCGGACCGCCCCGCCCACGATATAGCTTTCATAGCCGTTTGCCCGCAGCCGGCCGGTAATAAACACCGCGTCGCTGTCCACATCGGCGCTGTTTATCCGGTGCTCCTCCCGGGTGTACACCATCGCTTTTTTAATGAGCTTTCCGTCCTGTTTTTTTCCGTAGCGGATCAGCAACTGCCTGTTTCCTTAAATCCTGTTCAGGTTATGGGTGTTTAAGATGCCGCAGAAGCCAGCTCTGGAGATCCTCCATTACTTCTTCGCGGTTGGTTTCGTTCAGCGGTTCATGCCGGGCGTCGGGATATATCACAAACTCCAGGTCCTTTATCCCGAGGGACCGGTAGGCGTTTACCAGTTTTGCGGGGCTCCCCCCCATTTCCCCCACCGGATCGGCGCTGCCGCAGAAAACATATACCGGCAGGGCGGGATCAATCCGGGCAATCGCCTTTTTCCGGTGTATCGCCGCCAGCCCCCCTATCATATCACGGTAGAAACCGGAAGAACAGGGCTGGCTGCAGAGGGGATCCGCCAGAAAGGCGTCCACTTCCCCTTCGTCCCGGGAAAGCCAGTCCACGGGGGTCCGGTTCGGCTTAAAGGGTTTGTTGTAGGAGCCCATGGAAAGGGCAAAGGCGATTTTTGAAGGCCGCCGGCGGCCCTTAAAAAAAGCCAGCAGGGCCAGGAACGGGACGCCCAGGGTAACGGCCGCTCCCCCCGGTCCCCGGGTGCCGGACAGAATACAGCCGCTTAAGGGAACGGAACCGTCCCGGGTTTCGATATACCCCTGAACAAGAAAAGAGCCCCAGGAATGGCCCAGGATAAAAAGGGGTATATCCAGAGGGGAACCTTCGTCCCTGTGGGACTCGGTGGAGTATACCAGGGGGGAACCTTCGTCCCTGCGGGACCCGGCGGAGTGCGTCCCGCTGTTTACCGTTTTACTGATATGGCGGGTAAGAAGTTCAATATCCCCGACGGCCCGGAAAAAACCGTCCCTGTCCGCGGTATGTCCCAAAAGGCCGCCCGAACCTTTGCCGTTTACCGAAGGATCCGCCGTTTTCCCGTGACCCCGCATATCCGCGGCCCATACTTCAAAGCCCTGGCCGCAGAGCCTTTCGGCAAGCCGCCGATACCGGAGGGAATGTTCCGTCATGCCGTGAACCACGTGAACAACTGCCCTGGGCCCGGAACCCGGCTGCCCGGAATCAGGCGCCCGATCCTCCGGATTTCCGGGTCTCCAGCGCCGGAGAAAAAGTTTTGTCCCGTCATCGCTTTCAACCCAGCCGGTAGTTTCAACCATGGATATAGTATGCTACAGTTCATTTTACATGGCAATAGGCGATATTTTTTCCGCTTCCATCGAAAAAATCGTCCGCGGCGGGGAAGGTCTGGCCGTTGTCGGCGGGAAAAAAGTCTTTATCCCCCTCAGCGCCCCCGGAGACCGCCTCGCGGCCCGGATTACCGAAGAACATCCCCGCTGGGCCAGGGCGGAAATTACAGCCCTTACCGAAGCGTCCCTCCTCCGGGTTGAACCCCGGTGCCCCCTTTTCGGGAGCTGCGGGGGCTGCAGCCTTCAGCATCTGTCCTACCATGCCCAGATTACCGCCAAAAAGGCGATACTGACCGAAGCCCTGGAACATTCCGGCGGGGCGGAAACTCTGCCTGAATGTACCGTGGTTCCCTCCCCGCCCTGGGAATACCGGAACCGCCTGTCCTTTCACGCGGTCCGGGCCAATTCGGGTCCCCGCTGCGGGTTTAAGGCCCGGAAAAGCGCCGGTGTGATTCCCGTGCCGGACTGCCCCCTGGCGGATCCGGGAATCCGGTCCGCCCTGGAGGGCCTGCGGCCTCCGCCGGGAAAAGATCGCTTTACCCTGTACAGCCGGGGAGAAACCCTGCTGGCGGAAGAGGGAACCGGCTGTTCCGGCGGCAGAGGCGTCCCCTCCCGGGGAACTATCACCCTGCTGGACAGGGAAATCACCCTGGACGCCGCCTGTTTTTTCCAAAGTAACGCCGCCGTCCTGGAGGCGCTGATTCCCGTACTGCGGGGGGCCGCGGAAAAGGCGGCGGAGACGGCTGGAACAGCAGGGGCCGGACGGATGGCGGACCTCTATGCGGGGGTGGGTACTTTTTCCCTGTTCCTGGCGGATCTGTTTCCCGGCGGAACGGATCTGCTGGAAGTACAGGGCCGGTCCCTCAATCTGGCAAAGGAAAACCTGCGGAGGATCGGCGGCCGGGCCGAAAAGTTCCGGTTCTTTTCCCTTAAAGACGAAGACTGGGCAAAAAAGCAGCGCCTTGACCGTTATGCCTTTGCCGTGGCTGATCCGCCCCGGCAGGGCATTTCCCCGGCCCTGGTCCGGCGGCTCTGCGAAACGCCGCCCCAGGTCCTGGCCTATGTATCCTGCGACCCTTCCTCCCTGGCCAGGGATTATCGTATCCTCAAGCAAAGCTATACCCTGGAGGAACTGTGGTTCTTTGACTTTTATCCCCAGATCGCCCATATTGAAAGTCTGGGAATATTTTACCGGAAATGACGTTTTACCGCGGGGTCCGCGAATTACTTTAAGAAGATTAAGAAGATAGTAGGATGATACATAAAAATTTGTTTGCCCTGGCCGTTCTGCTGTTCTGCCGCGCCTTTTGTTTTGGGGAAGAAACCGCGGAAGGGGTCTTCCCCGAGGAAAATGCCGGCGCCGCTACTCCGGTCTGGCGGCAGGCGCCGGGGGGCGCCCTTATGGGGGTTCCCGATATCCAGGCGGGAACGGTGGTGGCGGCCCTGGACGGCGGGCATCTGAAAGCCTACTCCCTTGAAGGCAGACCCCTCTGGGATTACTATGCCGGGGGAAAGCTGATTCCCTTTGTTACCCGGACCAGAGAAGGGACCTGCTATACCTGCCGTACCGACGGAACCCTGGTTGCGGTAAACCGTTCCGGCAGGGAACTCTGGCGGCTCAAAACCGGTATCATCACCGCCCCGGTGGTTGCCGGCTGGGACGGCAGGATCTTCGTTACAACGGAAAAGTACATTCGCTGTTATACGGCCTCGGGCTGTCTTTTATGGCAGAGGGATCTGGAACATCCCGCCGCCGCCGGTCCGTTCCTGACCGGGCGGGGCGGCCTGGCCGCGGCCCTGTCGAACGGCGAGCTCCTGGAACTGAATCCCTTCGGCAAACCCCAGTCCTGGCATATCGGGGAAGTTCCCGCGGCGCTCCTTCCCGTGGAGGGCGGAATCCTGGCGGTCCTCAAAAAAGGGGAGCTGAAGCTTTTCCGGGATACTTCTGCTTTCCCCCGTTCCGCGGGGACCATTCGGGGAACTCCCCTGGGAGGCGTCAGCCGGGGCGCGGCGGCGGCCTTCCTCCTTTCCAGCGGGAAGGTGGTGCAGGTGTCTCTTTCCAACGGCAAACAGCGCTGGAGTACGGACAGCCATATCGGGAACAACGACATAAAATCTCCCGCGGATTTTTCCATGATCTGGGATGAACGGGGGATCTATGTTTTCAGCCGGAAGGGGGCCACGGGATTCAATGCGGAGGGCCGGCGGCTCTGGCTGCTCCGGCTGAGCGGCGCTTCTTCCATACCGGTCTTAAGTGATGAGGGGACCCTTTTTTCCGGAGGGGTGGATTGGATTCTCTACGCCTACAAGGTAGAAAACCGGGTCCGGCCGCCGCGGCGTTCCCTCTACGGTCCCGCCCCGGAGGGAGATTACGGCCTTGTTAACCCCCCCGCCTCTCCCTGGGCGGGGGATTATTACCGGTTCAGCGAGGCCCGGATGAACGAGGAAATGGCCAGGCTTACCGCCCTGATCCGGGGAGGGCAGGTAGGGGAAAATGAGCCGAACTACGCGGCCTACCTTCGGGAAATTACCGGTTCCTCCACGAACCCCCAGACCTCGCTGACCCATCCCCCGGTCCACGTCCAGCACCGGGCCGAGGCCGCCCGGCTCCTGGGCTATTTCGGTTCCCGGGAAACTCTCCCCTTTCTGGCGGATCTATACTCGAGGGATCCGGACCCTTTGGTAAAAACCGCCGCGGCGGAGGCTATCGGCAGAATCGGGACGGATCCCGACGGCATAGCCCTCAAGGCCTTTGCCCAGTTCCTGACCACGGCAAACCGGGACGAACAGGTCCTTACCGCCACCGCCGGGGCTATCGGTTCCCTCTGCCGTTTTTCCGGCCCCCCCTTAAGCGACAGCGGGGTAAAACTACTGGGCATCCTGGAGCGGGATTTTATGCCCGCCAAAGTCAGATCCCGGGCCCGGCAGGAAATTGATGCCCTGCGGTAGACGTGCGGCAGGCGCGCGGCAGCGCGGCAAGTATTGATCTTGCGGGTTTTATTTATTTAGTGTATTTTTATAGTATGTTTTTATAATCCGCATAGATAGGATGTGCCTGTATTTAAAGTAAGATATGCTTACAAAAGAGGAAGAACCAATGAAAAAACCGTTTTGTATGATGATTCGCAAACAGGGAAAGCTTGGTGCGGCCGTTCTTTTTCTGGCCCTTGTTCCCGGAATTTTTGCGCAGACCGTCAACCGGGAAGAGCTGGAACAGAACCAGGCATCGGTTAACTTTATCAACTATGAAGGACCCCATTCGCGGATCGATACGGTAGCGCAGATCCGCAACATCGGTTACGAACAGGGAAGGGCCGTGAAAAACGGCGCGGCCCGGACCGGTACGGAAAACCGCTACTTTGTTATTCACTGCGTGGGCGATCCCGACGGGGATAAATTCGACGCCGACATTTTCGGCCTGGGCGTTGATGTGGGGGTGGATCACATCCGGAACCTCCGGCTTATTATCCAGGGCTATCTGGAAGGGGCCTATGATTACAACGCCTCCGATGCCGCCCTGCTGGCCCGGTATGTGACCATTTACAATGCCGTTTTCCGGGGGGACTGGAATTTTTTCGGCGTCCGGTATAAAGACATCGTGATCCGGAATCTGGTCCAGGGAAAAGAGGGCCTTTCAATCCGCTGGGATGAATGGCCCGGTCAGACCCTGATGGTTATCCCCCTGGGTACGGGCATTCCCGGTTCCATCAGCGCCATCGATACTTCGGGGCTGACGGATCCCGGCGTTATTACGGAGCTGCGCAATGATGAGGACCGGGGCATTGAAGATCGTCAGGGAATGGTGGACCTGAAAGAACGGGAGGCCGATGAAGCCAACCAGAGCGCCACCCTCCAGCGGGAGGCCATTGCCGAGGAAGAAAAGAACATCGAGCAGGACAGGGAGGCAAGCACCCTTGCCCAGCAGCGGATAGAGCAGGAACAGCGCCAGGCCCAGCAGCAGCGCCAGGAAGCCCAGCGTCAGCGGGAGGAAGCCCAGCGGCGGCAGCAGGAGGCCCGGCAGCAGCAGGAGCAGGCCCGGCGGGACGAAGAAGCCCGGCGGATAAGCCAGGAAGAAGCCCGGCGGCGGCAGCAGGAAGCCCAGCAGCAGCAGGAAGCGGCCGGGGCGGAGCAGGAAGCGGCCCAGCGTCAGCAGCAGGAAGCGGCCGCGGCGGAACAGGAAGCGGGCCGGCAGCAGGATGATGCGGTTCAGAAAGAACAGGAACTGGCCCGGCAGCAGCAGGAAACCCGGCAGCAGCAGGAAGAAATAGCCCGGCGGGAACAGGCGGTTGACGAAGCCAGACAGGAAGCCGACGCCACCCAGCAGCGGGCCGATCAAAAGACCCAGGAAGCCCAGCAGGAACGGGAACAAATTGCCCAGGATCAGCAGGAACTGATCGACAACAGTACCGGAACCATTGCCGCCGCCGCGTCTCCCGCGGCAAGAAACGCCCTTTTGGGGGCGGGCATACTGCAGAGCACTAACTCCCTGGGCCGGCTGGTCCGGGTAGATCCCTCCAGCGGTTCCACGGTCCAAACCTCCCGGATGAACACCCTCAATACCAGAACGGTGATCCTTTCCGGTTCCCGGATCTTTGCCATTGCGGGAATTAATCAGGGGAACGGGGCGATCCGCCTGGTGGAAATAAGTTCCGATACCCTGGAAATGATCAGGCAGGGGGATGACGATATCAGCCAGAACAGCCTGCTTTGGGCAAACGGCGGCAGTCTCTATGCCATTACCACGGTAAACGGCAAGAACTATCTGGCCCGGTTTGACAACAACCTGACCAGGCAGGCCCAGTCGGCGGTGGAACTCCACCCCTACGCGTCCTGCCTCTTCCAGGGAGACCGGGTCCTGACCCAGGGAGCCAACGGCAGTCCGGTGCTCCTGAACGGTCAGACGCTTAAGTAAGGGCTATACGCGGCGGTCTTTATAGCGGAAACGAATTGCCCGCCGCGGAAAA
>JAISDG010000220.1 GCA_031265015.1 Spirochaetaceae bacterium
TGGCGGAGCAGCAGGGATTCCAGGGATTCGGGGGTGATAAGCAGTACTCCGGAAGGATCCGCCAGAAAGCGGCTTTTGTGGTTCGAGGATACGTCCCCGTGCCAGCGCCGGAGGGCGATATCCGCTTCGGGGCCCGGCTCTTTTCCCGCGGCCAGAATCTTTTCCAGCCGCCGGGCCTGATCGTTAATCAGCGCCTTGAGGGGGCTGATGTACAGAACCAGGGGCTTCGGTCCCCTCCGCCGGGCCGCCAGCGCCGAGAGAACGGGGAAAAACGCCGCCTCGGTTTTTCCCGACGCGGTTCCCGCAGCGATAAGGATGTGTCCCCGGCCGTCAAAGACTTCGCCGATCGCCGCTTCCTGTATGTCCCGCAGGGCGCTCCACCGTTCGCCGTAAACGTACCCGCGGATAAAGGGAGCCAGCCTGGAATAGGGATCAGAGGCTTCCCGCATTACAGATCAAAGGACGCGTAGAGTTCTTCCGGGGTGGCGGCTTTAACCCGGCGGTCTTCCCGGCGGATAAGCTCGTAAAAGTCCGCATCGCCTTCGTCCCGGAGGATGTTTAAAAGGCCGATATAATCCCGGGTAATTTCCCGGGGAGTAATAAATTCCTCCGCGCCGGGGGCGGAAAAGGCCAGTTCCATAAAGGCGGTAATTTCTTCTTCACCGATCCATTTTTCGTAGCCGTAGTGGATGGCGTGGATTTCCGTAAGCCGCTCCAGAAGTATAAAGATCTCTTCGGCGGCAAGACGGTTTAAGCGGATCACCGGGCTGCCCGAATCCACATGGCCGGAGCGGACAAAGCGGCTTTCTTCCAGTCGGCTTTTCAGCGCGGGGTAGCTTGCCAGGCCCCGGCGCTCGTCCTCAAGGAACTGGGGAGTACCGCCCAGATAGAAGCCCAGGTTCCGGGCCTTTCCCTGAAGGATGTCGTTAAAAACCGCCAGGAGTTTTTCGTAGTTGTTTTCCCGGGAACGGCGGTTGGCGATTCTGTAGAGGTTTACCCCCTCGTCGATAAAAACCAAAAGGCCCTTCATGCCCGCGCGGACGCAGAAAGCGGCAAAGAGTTTGATATAATCGTACCAGTTGTCGCCGGTGACAATTTCTCCCACCGGAAGGGACCGCTTTGCTTCGGTCCGGGTTGCGTATTCCCCCCGGAACCACCGGAGGGCGGCGTTTTTCTTTTCATCATCGCCGCTGATGAAGGAGTTAAAGTACAGCGACAGCGCCGAGGCAAAGTCAAAGCCGTGGACATAGTCTTGCAGGCCGGCAATTTCCTCGCGGATCTTCCAGTCCACCTGGGAAACAAATTCCGGATCATCCTGCCGGCAGCCGCCGCGGATTACGCCGGTCCGGATGTCGTTGATCCATTTCTGGAGCAGTCCTTCCAGGGCCCCTCCGTCGGGCCTGACCCTGGTGGAAAGACGCTGCATCAGTTCCCGGTAGGTGGCAAGCCCCGTACCGGAGGAGCCGTGGAGTTTTTTGTCCGGCGACAGATCCGCGTCGGCGCAGACATAATCCCGTTCCATGGCATAGTTCCTGATGGCCTGGAGAAAAAACGTTTTTCCGCTGCCGTAGCGGCCGATGATGAACCGGAACGCCGCCGCCCCTTCCTGTATAGTGTCCAGGTCTTCCAGGACCGTTTCAATTTCCCGCTTTCTGCCCACGGCGATATATTCCAGCCCCACCCGGGGTACCACGCCGGCGGAAAGGGAATTGAGGACGGCCTGGCTGATCCGCCGGGGGATTGTTATTCCCATAAAGATAGTATAGAACGATATTCCCGCGAGATCGAGGGTCCTTCCGAGGTGATTTCGATAAGCAGATCCCCGAACCGTTCGTTAAAGGCGGCGTTGACGGCGTCGACCTCCATATCCGTTACCGGTTCGGCGAAAGCCCCGGCAACGCTCCGCAGGGCGGCCCGCTCCCGGGTTCCCAGGGCGGCGATAAATTCCTCCAGGTCCGCCCGAGTAGGTACCGTGTAGGACGTACCCTGCGTTGGGGCGGACCCGTCCGCCTGGTCCGGCATTGTATAAGAGACGCCCGGCCGCGGGGCGGACCCGGCAGCCCTGTCAGGCGCCATGCAGGACGCGCCCCCCTGCGGAGCTTCCGGCAGGGAAGGCCGGCCGGAGGAAAGGGTCCGGCCCGCGGGGGCGGAGGCCGGCGGCGAATCTCCGCCGGAATGATGGGACGGACCGGCGGGGGAGGACGCGAGTATATCCCTGACGGCGTCGGATTCCCGGCGGAGTTCTTCCAGAAGTTCCCCCTCAAGGGTGAGGGGACGAAGCCGGGCCTCTACTCCGTCCAGGGGAGTGGAGCCGGGATGAAGGAACAGTTCCGAAAGAACGGTGACGAGGGGCCGGTGGGAAACAAAACCCGGCCGGTATACCCTATAGGAGGATTCCCCCGCGCGGGTTATTTTTCCGAATGCCCTGAAAGGGGCGTATTCGGGCCGGGGGGGATAAAATAATTCAAAGATCCCCCGGTTCCAGTCCCGGCGAAGCTGGTTATCGATGACCCCCAGGGCCCGGCGGTATTCCGGGGCCCAGTCCGGGTCCCTTTCTTTCCGGCGGAGCAGTTTGTCGGGGATCAGGGTTTTGACACAGGCCCAGAGAGGGTCCGAAGCAAGCTGTTCCAGGGGGCGGTCTTCTTCGATAAAGAAGCGGTGAATCGAAAGGTCCGTCAACAGCGCCGCCGTTTCGCCCTGGGTCTTCCGCAGTATATCCGCCCAGGACGCGTTCGTCCCGGGCGCGCCGTTCCAGGGTTCATTCCACAGTTCGCCGATCAGCAGGGGCAGGGCTTCGGAAGCGATACCGTAGATCACGGCAAAGTCCAGCAGCCAGCGGCAGAGGAGGGCGCCGGTTTCGGGGAAGCCCTCCCGATAGACGAGGAACAAATCCCGAAGGGCAAGAAAATGCTCCAGGGGCCCCTCCCGTCCCATACAGACCGCCAGTTCACGGGCATAGAGCCGGAGATAGGCGGCGCCGCAGGGAGGATCGGAAACCGGGGAACCGTTCCCCGGAAGCGATGAATCGCCGGGGGCCCCGTTGGGGATCAGGTCCGGATAACGGCCCTCCCGGCATTCATGGCGCCAGCGTAAAAAAAAATCCCGCTGGACTTCGTTCAGTTCCGTAAACGCCGCGCCGGACCTGACCGGGGGAGCCTCGCCGGGGGCCCGCGGGCCGCGGCCCTCCAGGTAAAAGGAAGCCTGCTCGTCCTTGACATCCGCGGCCCGGAGGCCGGAAAATTTTGCCGTCACCGCGAAGAAGCCTCCCCCGGCGGCCTCGATCCGGCCCGCTTCCCAGAGGGGAAGCAGGCCTTCGTCCAGAGCCGCGGTTTCTTCCCGGCCGCCGGAAAAGGGCCGCCGGGAAGGACCGGGCCTGAGCGCCGGGGAAAGGGAACGGCGGTTTCCGGCGGAGGCCTTTGCGGGTCTCGCGGATGCGGAAGACTTCGCGGACAGGGCCGACGAAAGACCGGACTTGCCCGGAACCAGGGTACGGTACAAAAAGGCCGCCGGGCCTTTGCGGAGATCCCCGGTTTTTCCCTTTTCCTTTGGACCGGAGCGGACGACCCGGACCGTCAGGGTAAGCCGGGCATCGATATTCCTCAGGTCCCGAATGTTCCGGGGAGATTCGCCCGCCGGGGATTCGGCATAGACCAGATTCAGGAGGATGTCGCAGCGGGATTTGAGGAGCCGCAGATCCGGCGGCAGATCTTCGTACAGGGCCAGACCGGGCCCGCAAAAGGAGGCGCTTAGGACCGGTTCGCCGCCGTTAACAAAGTTAAGGGGGATTTCCCCCGCGCCGGGATCCCCGAAGGGCGCGGCCTTTGGGAAGATCCGCTCCTTTGCGGAGTTAAAAAAATTCCCCGGCAGCACAAGAATGACCTTTGCTCCGGGAGCTTCGTTTCGCAGGAATTCCAGGTAGCTCCCCAGCAGTTCCGCCGGATCCCGGCGATCTTCCACGGTCAGGCCCCCGGAAAAACCCCAGGTCCGCAGGAATTCCAGATGATCGTGAAAGAGCACCGGGGTATTCCCCGCGGCGGTCCACCGGGTCTCGTCCCATTCCAGGGGGAGCCGGAAACCGCCCGCCACGGCGGATGCCGAGGCCGCCCCGCCGGGGAAAAAGTCCCCCGGATAAAGCCGTACCGGCCGGATAGGTTCTCCTCCGCAGTACCGGCCCAGGGGACCGACGCCCAGCTCTTCCAGTTCCCCCAGCCGGCGGGCTTCGGGGCCGTCACGGTCTTTGCCGGGACGTTCCAGTTTTTCCGAAACGGCCAGGGCGGAAACCCTCCGGTCCCCTTCCCGGATAACCGGCAGTCCCCAGGCGGAACCCACGCCGTTTTCCATCAGGGGCATGCAGAGGAGGACCAGTTCTTTCCGCCGGGATTCCCTTGCCACACCGCCAGTATAACACTGTCTAATCCCAGATACAAACAGGACCCGCGCCCCATGGCAGAATGGGTAAAAACAGGATCATTTTTACCGGAGGACTGCCGTGAAAGGCAAGATCCCCTATGGGGAACAACCCCGGGGGCGTACAAAAAATCCCGAAGCAAATTTCTGATTTTCCCCTATTTTGGGACGGCGCACCCTTGATTTCGGCCATTTTTTGCCGTTTTCCTTCCTGATTTTCCATCACCCTTGATCATCCCGGCCCAAACCGCTACCCTAAGACGGAGTATGGGGGAGAAATCATGACCAGGCAGACAAAGCCGGCCAGGCAGGCAAAGCTGGTGCTGGAAGACGGTTCGGAATACGCGGGCTGGTCCTTCGGCCGGCCCCGGTCCCAGGCGGGGGAAGTGGTCTTTACCACCGGCATGACCGGGTATCCCCAGTCCCTGACCGACCCCAGCTTCCGGGGACAGATCCTCGTATCTACCTATCCTCTGGTTGGAAATTACGGGGTGCCGTTGACCGTTAAAACCGAACCTTTTTTTGACAAAACCGGGCTTCCCGTTCATTTTGAGTCGGAACGGATCCAGGTCTCGGGGTTCGTGGTGTCCGAAGCCTGTGATGAACCCAGTCATTTTGCTTCCGGGGCTTCCCTGGCTGCCTGGCTGGATAAAAACAATGTCCCCGGCATCTGGGGCATCGACACCCGTTCCCTGACCATCCGGCTCCGGGAACACGGGGTAATGATGGGAAAAATTCTGGTGGAAGGGAGCCGGGACGTAACCCTGGATTCGGGGCTGGCGGCCCATCCGGTGGCGGATGTTTCCCCGGCAAAGCCTTCGGTCATCGTACCGCCGGAAATTCCGGCGGACGAAGCGGAAGGGCTTCCCGCGGTGGCCCTGGTGGACTGCGGCGCCAAGGCCAATATCATCCGCTGCCTGCTGGCCCGGAAGGTTACGGTTATCCGTCTGCCCTGGAACCACGACCTTTCGGGGATTGCCTTTGACGGTATTTTCCTCTCCAACGGGCCGGGGGATCCCAAGAACTGCGGCAAAACCATCGCCGCGGTCCGCAGGGCCTTTAGCCTGGGGAAACCTGTTTTCGGGATCTGCCTGGGCAACCAGATCATGGCCCTGGCCGCGGGGGCGGATACCTACAAACTCCCCTATGGCCACCGGGGGCAAAACCAGCCCTGTATCGAGCTGGATGAACACGGCGCGGCCGGGTCCCGGGGCGTTTCCGCAAACGTTCCGGGGTCCCGGTGCTATATCACCAGCCAGAACCACGGTTATGCGGTCCGGGCCGAAACCCTGCCCTCCGGCTGGGAGCCCTGGTTTGTGAACGGCAACGACGGCACCATCGAAGGGATCCGTTCCAAAACGGGTCCCTTTTCGGCGGTCCAGTTCCACCCCGAAGGCTGTCCCGGCCCCCGGGATACGGAGTTCCTCATTGACCGCTTTGTGGAAACGCTCCGGAAGGGAAAAAAATGACGGTAAAGAAAGCGCTGGTCCTTGGTTCCGGGGGGCTTAAAATCGGACAGGCCGGGGAATTCGACTATTCCGGCTCCCAGGCCCTTAAGGCCCTGCGGGAAGAGGGCGTCAAAACGGTGTTGATCAACCCCAACATCGCCACCATACAAACCAGCGAGGGAATGGCGGACGCCACCTATTTTTTGCCGGTTACCCCCGAATTCATCAGAGAGGTGATCAAAAAGGAGCGGCCCGACGGCCTCCTCCTTTCCTTCGGCGGGCAGACCGCGCTGAACGCGGGAGTGGCCCTGGAAAAGGACGGGACCCTCTACAAGTACGGCGTTAAGGTGCTGGGAACGCCGGTTTCCGCCATCGAGGACACCGAGGACCGGGAACGTTTTGTCAAAAGGCTTTTGGAAATCGGGGCCAAAACCCCCCGGAGCGTTGCGGTGGACGCCGCCGTGGGGGCGGAAGCGGCCGTGGAAAAAGCCGCGGCCGCGGCGGAACAGATAGGCTATCCGGTCATGGTCCGGGTAGCCTATGCCCTGGGGGGCATGGGTTCGGGAATCTGCCGCGGCGAAAGGGAACTGCGCCGCCGCTGCGATCAGGCCTTTGCCAAGCTGAGCGGCGGCAAGGCCCAGGTGCTGGTAGAAGAATGGCTCGGGGGCTGGAAAGAAATCGAATACGAAGTGGTCCGGGACGCGGCGGATAACTGCGTCACGGTCTGCAATATGGAAAACTTTGATCCCCTGGGGATTCACACCGGCGAAAGCATCGTGGTGGCCCCCTCCCAGACCCTGACCGATTCGGAATACCACAAACTCAGGAGCATCGCTATCCGGGTAATCCGCCACCTGGGGATCATCGGCGAATGTAACATCCAGTATGCCCTGGACCCGGAAAGCGAAGATTACCGGATCATCGAAGTGAACGCCCGGCTTTCCCGGTCCTCCGCCCTGGCTTCCAAGGCCACGGGCTATCCCCTGGCCTTTGTCGCGGCAAAACTCGCCCTGGGCTATTCCCTGACCGATATAGAAAACCGGATCACCAGGGCGACAAAATGCTGCTTTGAACCGGCGCTGGATTATATCGTGGTCAAAATCCCCCGCTGGGATCTCCTGAAGTTTAAAAACGTGGACCTGCGGATCGGCAGCGAAATGAAGAGCGTTGGCGAAGTCATGTCCATAGGCCGGAGTTTCGAGGAGGCGGTCCAGAAGGCGCTGCGGATGACCGGCATCGGCGCGCCGGGGCTGGCGGGGGACGACAGCCTCTGCGGCAGCGCGTTTGCGCCGAATCCTTCCTCCGCCGGGGGCCCCGGTAAACCGGAGGGCTCCGTCCAAAGCGGCGGCCGGACGGAGGAAGACAAAGGGAAATCCGGCTCCCTCCAGGGACTCATCCGGGACGCCCTGGTCAAACCCACGGACCGGCGGATCTTTGTGATCTGCCGGGCCTTACTGGAAGGATGGTCCGTCGAAAAAATACACAGGCTCACCAAAATCGACAAGTGGTATCTTTATAAAATCGCCAATGTTATGGAAACGGAAAAAGAACTCCGGGGGGCAAAAAACCTTGAACGGGAACTCCTGGCAAAGGCAAAGCGGCTGGGATTCAGCGACAGCCGGATTGCCGCCTTTCTGGGGACGACCGAAATGGAAATCCGTTCCCAGCGGGAAGAGTACCGCATCAGGCCCGGCGTCAAGCAAATCGATACCCTGGCCGCGGAGTATCCGGCAAAAACCAACTACCTGTACATGAGCTACGGTTCCGGTCCCGCCGGCTCCCCCGCCGCCGACGACGCGGCTCCCGCGGGCCGGGGGGTCATGGTTTTGGGTTCCGGGGCGTACCGCATCGGGAGCAGCGTTGAATTCGACTGGTGCTGCGTCAACGCCGCGGAAACCGTCCGCCGCCTGGGACGCTATTCGATCATGGTTAACTGCAACCCCGAAACGGTCTCCACCGACTACGACATGTGCGACCGGCTGTACTTTGAAGAGCTTTCCCTGGAACGGATCCTGGACATTTACGAGCGGGAACGGCCCGAGGGCCTTATCCTTTCCATGGGGGGGCAGATCCCCAACAACCTGGCCACTAAACTCTACGACGCCGGGGCCCTCATTTACGGCACCCGGCCGGAATCCATCGACATGGCCGAAGACCGGAATAAATTTTCCGCCCTGCTGGACAGGCTGGGAATTGAACAGCCCCCCTGGCGGGAACTGACCGGCCTTTCTTCCGCCAAAGCCTTTGCCGCGGAAGCGGGATACCCGGTGCTGATCCGCCCCAGCTATGTCCTTTCCGGCGCGGCGATGAACGTGGCCTGGAACGACAAAACCCTGGAAGAATACCTGGCCCTGGCCGCGGACGTATCCGCCGAACATCCGGTGGTCATCTCAAAGTTTATTGAGGATTCCAAAGAAATAGAAATTGACGCCGTGGCCAAACGGGGGGAGATTCTCTTTCACGCGATCACCGAACATGTGGAAAACGCCGGGGTCCATTCCGGCGACGCCACGGTGGTGCTTCCCGCCCAGCGGCTGTATGTGGAAACAATCCGGAAGATCCGCCACATTGCCGAAGCAATCTCCCGGGCCCTCCAGATCACCGGCCCCTTTAATATCCAGTTTCTGGCCCAGGATAACCGGGTCAGGGTTATCGAGTGCAACCTCCGGTCCAGCCGGAGTTTTCCCTTCTGCTCCAAGGTATCGAAGATCAACATGATAGACCTGGCGGTCCGGGCGATGCTGGACGAAAACGCCGAAAAGGTTTCCGTCTCCGCCCTGGACCTGGACTGGGTGGGAGTCAAAGCGGCCCAGTTCAGCTTTTCCCGGCTCCACGGCGCGGACCCGGTCAGCGGGGTCGAAATGGCCAGCACCGGAGAAGTGGCCTGCATAGGGCCGGACCTGAACGACGCGTTCCTCAAGGCCCTTCTTTCCGTGGGTTACCGCGTTCCGCCGGATTTCAGCGCCCGGAAGCGGGTCCTCCTTTCCACCGGCCCCATGAAAGACAAGGTGGAATTTTTAAGTTCCGCGCAAAAACTCGTTTCCATGGGGTATGATATTTTTGCCTCCCGGGGTTCGGCCAGGTTTCTTTCATCCAACGACATTCCCGCGGTAACCCTGAACTGGCCCCTGGAATCAAAGGAGCCGAACATCGCCGGCTGCATTAAAAAGCGGGAAGTGGACATCATCATCAATATCCCCAAGAACAACCGCGAAACGGAACTGAAAAACGATTACCTGATCCGCCGCCTGGCGGTGGACTTTGACATACCCCTCTTCACCAATGTTAAAGTAGCCCGCCAGTTTATCGATGCCCTGGAGGCCCGGCATGCAAAGGAAGGAAAAGCCCTGGAGATCAA
>JAISDG010000221.1 GCA_031265015.1 Spirochaetaceae bacterium
GGCCTTACTTTAACCCTTCTTTAAGCCGGAACGCCGGGCAGGGCCGGCCGGCGGCGCGGAACACCTCCACCGAAGGCATAGTCATACCCTTAAAGCCGAACATCTCGCAGGCCCGGGGAAATTCCGGATTCCAGGTAATCCGGTAATAGGCGCATTTGAGGCAGTCAGGCCTTTTCCGCTCCCCGTCAGGGTTCATCGATTATTTATTCTATTCGCCCGCGAAAAGCCATGATGGGTCAAGGCTCCCCTGCCATAAGAGAAGCCATGACGGGTCAAGGCTCCTCTACCATAAGAGAAGCCATGACCTTGGCGTCTCCCAGGATGTTGGCCAGGACGGCGTATTCGTTGGGCTGATGGGCGGTGTCGTCCATGCGGCTCCAGACGGCGCAGTGAATTCCCTCGTTGCGGAGGAACGCGCCGACGGTACCGCCGCCTATACCGACGGGCCGGGTGTCAACGCCGTATACCGCTTTAACCGCCCTGGAAAGCATCGCGACCAGGGGGGAATCCGCCGGGGTAGCTTTGGATTCCACCCGCTGGGGCGCGGCATAACTGATGCTTACCTTGTGTTTGGCCTCGACTTCGCCCTTAATCCGGCCGATCTCCGCCAGTACGCTGGTAATGGGGTATTGGGGGAGGATCCGCATGTCCATGCAAAAAACGTCTTCGCCGGGGATTGTGTTGATGTTGGGTACATTGGCGGTTTTTTTGGTGGGCTGGAAGGTGGAATAATCCGGCTCGAAAAGGCTGTTTCTGGCGTTAAACCGGGAGGACAGCTCGCCGTGGAGCCGGACCGCCAGTTCCGCCCCGGCCAGGTGGGCGTTGGCCCCCAGGTCGGGACGGGAACCGTGGGCCTGTTTTCCCCTGGTAGTAAATTCGATCCACAAAAGATTTTTTTCGGCAATTTCAATGGTTTCACCCCTGCTGTCTCCGCCGTCGGGGATCAGGACCAGGTCGTTTTTGCCGAAAAGGCCGGGCCGCTGTTTTAGGATCGCGTCAATGCCGTAGGCGCTGCCGCATTCCTCGTCGGCGCAGAAAAGGAGCTTGACCGGGGAAGCCGGAGCGGCTCCGGTTTCCCTCAGGGCCAGGGCGGCAATAAGGGAAGATACCAGTCCCTGCTGGTTGTCTTCTACTCCCCGGCCGATAAGCCGCGGTCCCAGGGGGCCGTCGTCCCTACGGACTACCGTCCAGGGATCGCTTTCCCAGAGGGAAAGCTCCCCCGGCGGCACCACATCCAGGTGGCTCATGATCCACAGACAGCTTTCGCCTCCCCTGCCGGTGTTTTCGCCGGAAACAGCCCCTCCGATACTCACTATTAAATTGGGACGGACGCCGCCCTTGGCCCGCTCATCTTTGATGTCTATCCGTTCACAGGAAAAGTCCCGGCCTTTAAGCCAACCCTCCAGATATTCGGCCTTGTCAAATTCCCCGGAACCTCCGGAAGCGGGAGAAACCGCCGGCCGCCTGCAGAGTTCCGTTTCCAGTTCTACCGCCGTCTCCCCGGCCCGGTCGATATACGCAAAAATCGCTTCTTTCATAGTGTTAGTATAGCCAGGGGGGGAACAAAAAGCTACGGAGACGGTCCCCGGCGCTAGGGCGGTAACGCTTAAAACACCGGCGCCGTTTTCCGGTACGCGTCCCAGCTGGTTTTGATAAGGGTTTCCAGGTCCGAATATTCCGGCTTCCAGCCCAGCAGCTTCCGGGCCAGCGCCGCCGAGGCGGTAAGTTTTTCCGGGTCCCCCGGCCGGCGGTCTACAACCCGGGAAGGGATAGGCCTTCCGGTAATGCGGCGGGCGGCTTCCAGTACCTCCATCACCGACGAACCGGTTTCGCTTCCCAGGTTCACCGTCAGGCTTTTGTTGTTGGCGCTGATATAGTCCAGGGCCAGGACATGGGCCGCGGCCAGATCACTGACGTGGATATAGTCCCGGATACAGGTACCGTCGGGAGTACCGTAGTCGCCGCCGAAGATCTGAAGCTCCCGCCGCGTGCCGCAGGCGGTTTCCATAATCACCGGGATAAGGTTGGCGGGGTTCTGTTCCAGCCCCCCAATCCGGCCCCGGGGATCGTAGCCTGCAGCGTTAAAGTACCGCAGGCTTGCGAAGCGGATCCCCTTAAGCCTGTCGTACCAGCCGAGGAATTTTTCGATTTCCAGCTTGGTAAACCCGTAATAATTTTCCGGGCTGGCGGGATGGTTTTCGTCAATGGGCAGATACTTGGGCTCGCCGAAGACCGCGGCGCTGGAAGAAAAGATAATGTACTCCAGCCCCGTCTCGCCGGCGGCGTTAAGCAGGTGCACGGCGCCGATGATATTGTTCACCGAGTACTTTTCCGGCTTTACCATGGATTCACCCACGGCCTTGAAGGCCGCCAGGTACACCGCAGCCCTGCTTCCGGTCTCCCGCATGGCCCCTGTAAGCTGTTCATAGCGGAGTATGTCGCCGTGGATAAACGCCGCTTCGGGAAACAGGTTTTCCCGAAGCCCCGACGAAAGGTTGTCAAAGACCGTAACGGCGTGCCCCCGGTCCAGCAGTTCCCGGACTACATGACTTCCGATATAGCCGGCGCCCCCAATAACCAGTATGTTCATGGGTACGAGTATAGTGAAAGGGAGGAAAAGAAACTATCCCTGTTAATTTTTGCGGGAACCAGCGTAAACCCTTGGCCTCCCCGGCGCGGGGTAGAACGCGTGCGGGAAGCAATGCGCCACATGGTAAAACAGGTCCCTTTTGTGCTATACTACCGCAATGCAGAAATTCACCGTTACGGCTCTGTGCGCGGCGGGCGCGGAAAAGGTTGTTTCCAACGAACTAAAGAAGCTTGTATCTTCCCCGCCGGGAACCGGGAACTATGCCGTGCTGGAAAGCGGTTTTGGGAAGGTCCGTTTTACCACGGACCGTGAAGGGCTTTACCGGGCCCTTATGTCATTACGGGCCGCGGACCGGCTGCTGCTGGAGGCCGGAGTTTTCCCCGCCGCCGGCTTCGACGAACTTTTTGAGGGAACCAGGAATATAGCCTGGGAACAGTACATCCCCAGGGGCATGGGGCTTAAGGTGTCCAAAGTCCGGACCAGCCGGTCAAAACTGGCGGCGGAAACATCCGTCCAGGCGGTAGTTCACAAAGCCGCGGCGGAAAGGCTCTGCGGACATTACGGCATACGGCGGCTGCCGGAACCGGAAGTCCTCCCCGGCGGACGGGTACTTAAACCGGCTCACGGGACGTTGATAAAACCGGCCCAGGGGATACGGGAAAAGCGGGTGCTGCAGGCGGAACTGCGGGTGTACCTGGAAAAAGACCGGGCGTCGCTGCTGCTTGATCTTTCGGGCCCTCCCCTTTTTAAGAGGGGTTACCGCCCCTCCGGGGGAACCGCGCCCCTTCGGGAAACCGCCGCGGCGGCAATCATCCTGCTTTCCGGGTGGCGCCGTAAATTTCCGCTCTACGATCCCCTGTGCGGTTCCGGCACGATCGTGATAGAAGCGGCCCTCTATGCCTGGGATCAGGCGCCGGGGCTGGGACGGAGCTTTGCCCTCTCGGATCTTGCCATCGGGGACAAAAAGCTCGAAGCGGATGTCCGCGGGGAACTGGCGGAAAAAGCGGATTACGGCAGGACCGTGCGCATATACGGGAGCGATGCCGATGAGGGGATGGCTGCCCTGGCCCAGACAAACCTCCGCCGGGCCCTGAACGGCCGAATCCCCGCGGGAGTAACAATCCGCACCCTGCCCATGGAAAAGGCCGGCATCCCGGAAGAATGTAAAGATAATCCGGGCTTTATTCTGACCAACCCGCCCTACGGCAGGCGGCTGGGGGATACCGGGGAAGCGGAAACGCGGTACCGGGACATGGGGAATTTAGGCAGCCGGTTCCCCGGCTGGAAGCTGGGACTTATCTGTGATCATCCGGGATTTGAATCCCATTTTGGCAGGAAAGCCGATTCCTGCCGGGAGCTTAAGAACGGGGCTGTGGACGCGTATTTCTACCAGTACGAAAAACTATAGCGGAGCGCCTCCCGGTTGAGGGCGCCTAACGGACAATGTAAAACGGAACAAAAATGGCCATAGTAGTTGAACATGACAAGCGGCAAAAACAGATACTCAAGAAAGCCCTGGATGTTTTTGTGGAAGAAGGTTTTGAAAACGCCACCTATCAAAAGATCGCCGACCGCTGCAAAATTACCAGGACTACCCTGTACCTGTATTTCCGCAACCGCCGGGAAATTTTTAATTACAGCATTAAGCTGCTGCTGTCGGATGTGGAAAAGGACATCGTAAGCGTCAAAGAAAACAGCGCCCTTTCCTATCCCGATAAAATCAGAAAAACCATTTCCGTCATCCTTGACCGGCTGGAAGAAAACAAGCGCCTTCTTTCGGTCATTCTGGATTATCTGCTTTCCCTTTCCAGAACAGCCGGTTCCGAAACTCCCGCGAAGGGGGACGGTTTTTCCCTTCCCGACACCAGGATCCGCCGCAGAACCATACGGCTCAGGCATATCCTGGCTACCATGATCATCGAAGGCATCAAGGCGGGGGAACTAAAACAGGTTGACGTGGCCGGCGCCGACAATCTGCTCTACGGCATTATTGAGCTGGCAATCTTCCGCCTGGCGGTGCTTAAGCGAAATTCCGCGGCGGAACTTAAGAAAGTGATTGAACTGGCGGTCCACGGACTGACGGCGGTTAAATCCCGGGACTCTCCGAAATAATTTCCCGTTCCGGGACAGGGCTATCCGGCAATTCCCAGACTTTTTCTGAAATTTCCTAGGACCGTATCCGGGGCGGGTCCCGCGTCTACGTCAACAAGAAGGCCCTTTTCCCGGTAATAGCCGATCAGGGGGGCGGTCTGCTCCCGGTACACTTCAAGGCGTTTGGCAACGGCTTCTTCCCTGTCATCGTCCCGGATATAAAGTTCGCCGCCGCAGGAATCGCAGACGCCTTCCTGTTTCGGCCTGCCGAACAGAACATGAAAATTCGCTCCGCAGTTACGGCAGGTCAGCCGGCCGCCCAGGCGTTCCAGAACGGCGGCGTCGGAGAGGTCAAAGTTTACCACCCTATCCACCGCGGAAAACCCCGCCAGGGCTTCCGCCTGGGCTATGGTCCGGGGAAAGCCGTCCAGAATATAGCCCTTTTGGGCGTCATCCCCGGTAAGCCTGTCCCGGACCAGGGCGATGGTAGTTTCATCGTCCACAAGCTTCCCGGAATCAATAATGGCTTTTACCCTGCGGCCCAACGCGGACTGGGCCGCAATGGCCGCCCTGAAAATATTCCCCGTACTGATGTGGGGAACCTTAAGACTGTTTACGGCTTTGGCCGCCAGGGTACCCTTCCCCGCTCCGGGGGGGCCCAGAAAAATCAGTTTCATGGCATTAGTGTACCATTTATCCCAGTCCGACATCCAGTGACATCATCAGGGCAAAGCCCAGCATGATCCCCGCGGTGGCGATATGGTCATTGCCTTCCCGGTAGGCTTCGGGGATAAGCTCCTCGGCTACGACAAAGATCATGGCTCCCGCGGCAAAGGACAGGGCATAGGGAAGCACCGGCTGCAGGGAGAGGACCAGCGCGGCCCCCAGAACCCCGGCGACGGGTTCCACGATTCCCGACGCCTGGCCTATCCAGAAGCTTTTAAGCCGGCTCATGCCTTCCCGGCGCAGGGGTATGGAAACCGCCGCCCCTTCCGGGAAATTTTGCAGCCCTATGCCCAGGGCTAGGGAAAAAGCGCCGGCCAGGCTTGCCCCGGGAATCAGCGACGCGGCGCCGAAACCAACCCCCACGGCGAGTCCTTCGGGGATATTATGAAGGGTTATGGCCAGAACCAGCAGTACGGAACGGCCCCAGGTGGTTTTTAGTCCTTCGTCACTCCGGGCTCCCACATGGTGATGGGGAAGCAGCCGGTCCGCCAGACGCAGGAAAACACCTCCGGCAACAAAGCCTATAACCGCTACTGCCCAGGAAGGAAGGCCCCGGCCTCCTTCCCGGACAGCGTCAGCCATGGCAATTGCCGGGGCCAGCAGGGAAAAAAAGCTTGCGGCGATCATCACCCCCGCGGCAAAGCCCAGCATGCCGTCCAGGACCCGGCGGCTGAGGGTTTTAAAGAAAAAGACCGTTCCCGCTCCCAGGGCGGTAACGCTATAGGTAAAGAGGGTAGCCAGCAGGGCCTGAAGTACCACCGGTTGTTTTATGAACCAATCCATGGTATAATTATAACACAAGGGGAATAGTATGAAAAAGTTGCTCATCGGGGCTTTGCTCGCGTTCCTGGCAGCCGCCCTTTCCGCCCAGAATCAGCCTTCCGTCAGGATAGTCAATGATACCGGAGAGGTTATTTATTTTGTGTATATCAGCCCGTCGGAATCGTTAGAATGGGGCGAAGATACCCTGGGGGGCGAAATCCTGGAACCAGGACAAACCGTGACAATTCCACTCCCCTCTTCCGCGGGCAGCGGCAATCTCTACGATGTTAAACTGGAAGCCACCTACGACCACTATACCAAGTACGAAATAACAGCGTCCAACAATACCCGTATTGTCTTTACGGTGGACGACCTGGAACTCCGGTAAACACCGCGCTTTCCCGCAGGTAGCGACAGGGTAAGAGAATTCCTCAAGGACTATACTTTCCGCCCGCGGCAGATACGTTTTTTCGGGAGTCCGCCGCTATAACCCCCACTGCGAATAAGATTCCTTCCTGCCGCGGATCTGCCAGAAGGCGGCGCTATTCCCCGGAATCGCCGGTTTCCGGCTCCTCCGTTACTTCTTCTTCCGTAGCAGCCATCATCTCTTCTTCCGCCATGGCTTCCAGCTTCCGCTGTTCCAGGATTTCCTGCATCTGGACATCCAGATCCTGACTGTCTTCGTCAAAGAGTTTAACCGCCCGGTACCGTTTCATCCCGGTTCCCGCTGGAATGGGATGGCCGATGATGATGTTTTCCTTAAGCCCCCGCAGGGCATCGGTAGAACCGGCAATGGCCGCATTGGTAAGCACCCGGGTAGTTTCCTGGAAACTTGCCGCGGAAAGAAAGGAATCAATATTAAGCGAGGCCTTGGTAATCCCCTGGAACATGGGCCTGGCAATGGCAGGCTGCCCCCCTTCGTCGATAACCCGGCGGTTCTCCTCGTGGAATTTATACTTGTCCACCATGGCGCCGTAAATAAACCGGGTATCCCCGACGGCGACGATTTCAACCTTCCGCATCATCTGGCGGATAATAACGCCGATATGCTTGTCGTTGATCGACACCCCCTGAAGCCGGTATACCTGCTGGATTTCATCCATCAGGTAGCGCTGTAACCTGGATTCCCCCAGGATATGGAGTACGTCATGGGGATTGACGGAGCCGACGCACAGGGCTTCCCCCGCCTCCACCGTATCACCGTCCCGGACCAAAAGCCGTTTGGTCATGGGAACCAGATGCTTGTATTCCTTGCCAAAGGAATCGCTTATCACCAGCACCCGCTTTCCCTTAACAATGCCCTTGAAGGAAACAACCCCCGAAACCTGGGCCAGCACCGCGAGGCTCTTGGGTTTCCGGGCTTCAAAAAGCTCGGAAACCCGGGGAAGGCCGGAAGTAATATCCATGGCCTTGGCGCTTTCCTTTAACGTCTTGGCCAG
>JAISDG010000224.1 GCA_031265015.1 Spirochaetaceae bacterium
AACCTTATACCCGTCCGGCGCCCCGGCCGTCCCGGTACGGGCCCCGATAAAAAGATAATTCCCCGCGCCGAAAAGCTGTTCGGCGTTGTCAACAGTATCGTGATTTTTCCACCCGGAACCGGTCCTTTCATAAATGGTACCGGCCCAGGACAGGGCAAAAAGCCTGTTATTAGCTGCCGCCACGACTTTAATCTGGGCGCCGGGCTGATCCATCCTGTGCCAGTTTCCCGGGGTCGGGGTGTATTCCCACATGTCGCCGTTACTGACATAGAGGTTTCCGCCACATTCCACAATTTGGGAAGGAGAACCCTTGATAAGGGGCTCTATGGGGGGATATTCCTGGGATATGTCCCAGAAAAGGGGCTCCTGATCGCAGCCGCCGGACAATACGGCCCAGGCGGCGGCAAGACAAAGTGTTAACCGGCGTATGTTTGTTTTCATGTAGGACCGCCTTTAAAAATGATACCGGGCGCTGAGGCTGAATTCCAGAAAGAAACCGTGGATATTCACATTCCCGCTGTGCAGGTCCCTTTCCTTGCCGGTCCACTGGGGAGCCCACCAGAAACTGGAATTCAGGCCGAAGGACCAGTCGGAATTCAGGCGGAAAAAAGCGGAAGCCGTCGGTTTGGCAAAAAAACCGAAATAACTTCTGTTGTGGTGCGACTGGGGGGCAAATCCCACCATCAGCGCCAGGGGAAATTCAAAGCGGCGGAATACGAACTGGTACCCGATCCGGAAGCCGATGGGTACGATAAAATACATGTTTTCCCCGATGGTAGAGGCAAACATGCCGTTTAATTCACCTCCGATAAACAGGCGGGGGCTCAGAAAATAACTGTACCCCAGGGCGCCCATTCCCCCCAGCCTCATATTTGAATCCAGGTACCCCTTTTCCTGATCCGCAAAAAACAGGGGCTTTACCAGCCCCAGGCTTATGGTAAAAATCTGATCCCCCCGCGTGTACATGGTCGCGGAGGAACCGGACCAGTCCGACGATATGGGAATATTTTCGTCATCTTCTTCGTCTTCTTCCTGGGCGGAAATCATAAAAACAGAAGTGAACAGGAATATCAGTAATAACAAAAAATGCAGAGGCCTCATAGGATGACTATACCAGGTTGCCCGCCTTTTTTCAATGGGCAAAAGCTTCCAGAAGCCGTTTTTGGGTAACCGCCAGGTCCTCCACCAGGACCCGCTTGCCGCCCAGGAGTTCCGCTATTCCCAGCTCCCGGGGATACCGGGGGATCAGGTGCAGGTGAAGGTGATCGATGGAGGCCCCGGCGTCCAGGCCCATATTAAACCCCGTATTGTACCCCGAAGGACGGTAGAGGGAGTCCAGAATATCCAGGGTTTTGTCCAGCGCCCCGTCCAGGGACCGCCGTTCCGCGGCGTCAAGCTCCCGGATATCCTTTACATGCCGGAGGGGAAAAATAAGCAGGTGTCCCGGATTGTAGGGATACAGATTAAGGGAAACGGCCACGGCGCCGGTCCGGTATACGACGGTATCCGTGACGTCCGGCGCCTGGTCCCGCAGATGGCAGAGAATGCATCCATCGGGCCGCTTTCCCTTTAAATAGGCAATTTTTTCAAAATTAAAAAAATATTCCATCCCCTTACCTCGTCATGACGTTACTTCGTCATTGGTCCTGCATGACCAGGCCCTTTTCAAAGGCAAGATACCGCAGCAGTACGGGATATTTGGTCAGGAGTTCCCCGTAGGCGTTGAGTTCTTCAAAACGGCGGCGGTTTCGGGCGGTTTCCACGGCCATGACGGCGATTTCTCCCCGAAGATTACCCCGCTGGGCGGCCAGGTAATCCCGGTACAGGCTGCGGACCTCGTTGTAAAGGATAAAGTCGGGGATCCGCAGGATTTTAACGGTACAGCTTAGGTTTTCCGTATCGGGAAAAGCGCCGCGGAGTTCCGCTTCCAGCATCCGGATGGTCCCGGTCCTCTGGGCTTCCGTCATGGCTTTTTCATTTTCCCCGTATGCCCAGAGCAGGCCCCGGGCATGGTTTTCTATTTCTCCCGAAAGCTTTTTCGTATAGTTGTCCAGGTCTTCCTGGGTAAGCAGATTTTCCCGGTCCGCAAGAACCGGCAGGGATTCACCCTTAAGCCTGTACAAAATCGTCAGGGAAAACCGGTAGGAAAAATCGGTTTTCAGTCCCGCCATGGCGGAATAGACATCCCCGGAAGGCAGGATCCCCGATGCCTCAACGGGAATGGACCGCTCCCGGATCTGAAAAACGGCCACCGTCACATTCCGGGGAATCACTTTGTACCAGACCCAGTGAAAATGTCCCTCCCGGATGACGGTTTCCCCGGTCCCGTGGGTTTTGGAACGCAGCACCCCCCAGGAACCGGGGGGAACATCCATCTGAACCCAGCCGGAAAAAAAAACTACCCCGCCGGTAATAAAGAGGAGTACCAGGGTAACAAGCATTTTCTTCATAAAACATAACCTTCCAGATTTGAACCTTCCGGGCTTTTCTGTTACAATGATATGCCATGAGGCGGAATTTAACAACCGCGGATCCGCGCCGGAGAGGCGGCAGGGTGTGGTTAATTGCCGAACCGCTGCTGGGCAGGCTGGTAAAATATACCGTCTGGTTCATCGGAACAGCGGCCCTGGCGGTTATTGCCTGTTATGCCGCCGGTTCCTACCGGAAAACCGGCGGCGGCGTTCAGCTTTTGCTGGTACGGTTTTCCCTGGTTCTTTCCCTGCTGCTGATAATTTCGTCCTTTTACGGCATGGTTCTGAATGCCATTTATGCGGTAAAACGGAAAAGGGCCGCGTATCTCCTGGGTGTTCTGGGGTATATGGTCCTTATGGCCATGGGGGCCCTGTTACTGCTGGGAGCGTCCTTTATCATCGGGGCGGTAGGAGGAAACCGTTGAACCCCGTCAAGGCCATCAGGGCTTTACGGGGCGCGGTCCGTACCTGTAATACCCCGGAGGAAATAAGCGCGGCGGTGACGGAACTCTACGACGAACTCCTTCGGGCAAACGGCCTGGGCGAAGACGGGCTGGTATCCCTCTTTTTTTCGGTAACCCCCGACATTAACGCCCTTAACCCCGCCTCCGCTCTCCGGAGAGAGGGAAGGGCCCCCCATGTGGCGATGATGGTCTTTCAGGAGGCGGAAACGGAAGGAAGCCTTCCGGGAACCATCCGGGCTCTTGCCCACTGTTACCTGGACCAGGAACAGGAAGTCCGGCATATTTATATCCGGGGGGCGGAAGTACTCCGTCCCGACCGGGCCGCACGCTCCACGAAAAATCCGGCTGAAACCGGCACTTGACGTTCCGGCAGCTGTTTTTGTATAGTATCCTAAGATACGCCATCTTAGCTCAGTTGGCAGAGCACGTGACTTGTAATCTCGAGGTCTTCGGTTCGATTCCGAAAGATGGCTTTTCACGGGGCGGCGTTTTTACCGGGGAGTTTCCAGAGCGGTCAAATGGGGCAGACTGTAAATCTGTTGGCTCAGCCTTCGAAGGTTCGAATCCTCCACTCCCCAAAG
>JAISDG010000056.1 GCA_031265015.1 Spirochaetaceae bacterium
GGGGTGGATACGGTCTTTGGCATCCCCGGAGGTTATGTACTTCAGATCTACGATGAGCTGTACCGCTGCAGGGACAGGATACGGCATATCCTGGTCAGCCATGAGCAGCACGCCGCCCATGCCGCCGACGGCTATGCCCGGTCTTCGGGCAGGGTTGGTGTGTGCATCGCCACCTCCGGTCCCGGAGCGACGAACCTGATAACGGGAATTGCCGCGGCGTACATGGATTCGTCGCCCCTGGTGGCGGTGACGGGGAATGTGCCCTCCGGCCTCCTGGGAAAGGACAGCTTCCAGGAAACGGACATTGCGGGAATCACCATGCCGGTGGTCAAGCATAACTGGATTGTCAAGGATGTTCGGGAACTGGCGGAAGTGGTCCGGGAAGCGTTTATCGTGGCCCGAACCGGCAGGCCGGGCCCGGTGTTGATCGACATACCCGCGGATATAAGCGGCGCGGAAACGAAATGGAAGCCCGCCGCAACGGCGGCCTGGGAAGACGGGGATGTTCTTGGTTCCCGGGCCAGGCGGCTTTCCGAGCGGGGGGAACGGATCACCTTTACCAGCAAGGATATTGAAGCGGCCGCGAAAATGCTTCTTTCCGCAAAACGGCCCATGATCTGTGCCGGGGGCGGCGTCAACAACTCGGAGGCGTCGGAAGAGCTGACCCTTCTGGCGGACATTCTGAACGCCCCCGTGGCCCTAAGCCTTATGGGGATCGGGGCGGTCCCCCGGGATTATCCCCTCTGCACGGGGCTTATCGGCATGTACGGTACGGTGGCGTCGAATAAGCTGGTACAGAAGGCGGATCTGTTGGCGGTCGTGGGGGCCCGTTTTTCCGACCGGGTCACGAGCCGATCCGATCATTTTGCCCGGCACGCGAAGATCCTCCACATCGACATAGACCCCGCGGAGATTAACAAAAACCGCCCCGCCGACTTGTACGTAATCGGGGACGCAAAAAAAGTCCTCGGGGCGATCCTTAAAAAACTTCCCCGTTCCGTGGATAACCGCTGGGACGGGGAGCTTGAACGGCTCAAAAAGCATGACGCCCTAAACCGCCGGACAAAGGACCGGAACCAGGCCCGCCGGGAAGAAGGGGCAAAGCTTTCCCCGGAGGGAAAGGATGCGCAAAAAAACGCCCCGCTGCCGTCTCCCCGGTTTGTGGTGGAGTTTACCGCCAAACGGATGAGCTTTAATACCCTGGTGGTTACCGATGTGGGCCAGCATCAGATATGGACAGCCCAGCATTATCCTATTGCCCGGCCCCGGTCTTTCTTAACGTCCGGAGGGCTTGGGGCCATGGGCTTTGGCCTGGGAGCGGCGCTGGGGGCCAAAACCGCCAATCCCGAACGGCCGGTAGTTCTTTTTACCGGCGACGGTTCTTTCAGGATGAACAACGGCGAACTGGCAACGTTAAGCCGGTACCGCATCGCCCTGCTCATCATCCTCTTTAATAACGGATCCCTGGGCATGGTCCGCCAGTGGCAGCAGGTGTTTCACGGGGGGAACTATTCCGAAACGGATCTGCCCCGCAGTCCCGATTTTACCGCCCTGGCCGCGGCCTACGGAATTCCCGCGTACCGCGCCGCTTCCGAGGCGGACTACATATCCGCCCTGGACGCCGCGCTGGATGAAACCGCCAAAGGCAGTTCCGCGTTTATCGAAGTAGCCATCAACAAGGATGAAGTGGTCCTTCCCATGGTACCCGGCGGCAGGCCGGTGGACGAGCAGATCCTCTGATTTCCGGTAGCGCAAATCCGCCGGAGCTGGTACTGTTAAAACTGCGGGGGAAGCGCATGCGATTGGCTATTGGGGATGTACACGGCAGGCCGTTCTGGAAACATTACCTTGATGAAGATTTTACCGTTTTTTACTTTACCGGGGACTACTTCGACAGTTTTGATATTCCTTTTTCCAGGCAGTACAAAAACTTTGCCGAGATCTGTAAAGCCGCCCGGAAGGACAGCCGGATTAAACTGTGCCTGGGGAACCACGACTATCACTACCTTCGCGGAGTACATAACCAGCAGTACTCCGGCTTTCAGTATCTGTATTGCGAAAAAATCGGAGCGATCCTGGAAGAAAACATCGATCTGCTTGCCATCGTGTATGTGACCGAAGACAACTATATCATTTCCCATGCGGGGATTACCGCGTGGTTTCTCAATTCCATCGGCGGGGAAAAACCGGAAGACATTAACGGCGCCTTTGCCGGCGACCGGAATATCCTGAACTTTAACGGGTACAACATTTACGGCGACGACGTTACCCAAAGCCCCATCTGGGTCCGTCCCGGTTCCCTTCAAAGCGATCCCCTGCCGGGCTATAACCAGATTGCGGGCCATACTCCCGTCAGGGCTATCACCGAAGGGGAGCTGAACGGCGGTAAAAACAGGCTGGTGCTCATCGACACCCATGATACCGAATCAATCTACCGGTTTTAGGAAGTCCATGAAACCGGTTTCCCGGATGACCAGCGAAGAAGCCGCGGGCGTCCGCTATGTCCTCTTGGACATAGACGACACCATTACCACCGGGGGAAAACTCTCCGCCGCCGCCTATGACACGCTGTGGCGGCTCCACGAAGGGGGCCTTAAGATAGTTCCCGTGACCGGACGTCCCGCGGGCTGGTGCGATTTGATTGCCCGGGAATGGCCCGTAGACGGCGTCATCGGGGAAAACGGCGCGCTTGTTTTTTGGGAAGAGCCGGGAAAAGGCAGCCGGGCGCTGCGCCGGCATTTTCATCCCGGCGCGGTATCGAACGATCATTCCGTATTGCTGCGCATTAAGGAACGGGCCCTGGCGGAAGTGCCGGGCCTCCGGGTCGCGAAGGATCAGTTTGCCCGGCTTTTTGACCTGGCCCTGGATTTTGCCGAAGAAGAGCCGGTACTGCCGCTGGATCATGCTCTGCGGGTCAGGGACATCGCGCTGGAAGAAGGGGCCCGGGCAAAAGTTTCTTCGATACATGTTAATGTCTGGATGGGTGATTATGACAAGCTTTCCATGGCCGAATGGTTCCTGGCGGACCGCTTTGGCTGGCAGCCCGGCGCCGGAGACCGGGAAGTAGTATTCGCCGGGGATTCCCCCAATGACGAACCGATGTTTGCCCGTTTTCCCCTGGCCTGCGGGGTGGCAAACATACGCCGCTATGAAGGACTGATCCGCCATACACCGCTCTTTGCCGCGTCAAAGGAAAGCGGCGAAGGGTTCGCGGAAATCGGGGCGGCGCTGCTGGAAAAGCGGAAATGACAACCACACGTGCTATGGACTTATACGCCAAGCTGATATATGATTAACATACCATGGGAACAATAGGAAAGGTTTCTATTGAAAATCGCATCCTTTTTAGCAATAACGATATTATTGTAGTTAACAAAACAGCCGGTGAAGCCATGGAAGGGGCAAAACGGGGCGTGTCGGATCTGTCCCTCCTGCTTAAGGAGCAGTTCGGGACAAGGAAAAAAAGCAGGAACAAGGAATTTGTTCCGGCGGCGGTCCACAGACTCGACGTCCCCGTTACCGGCTGCGCTCTTTTTGCCAGAACCGCCAAAGCCGCCGCCTTTCTCAACAAATCCTTTGCCCGTACCGTGTATCAGGGCGGCAGGGCGGAAAAGTACTACTGGGCGGTGGTAGAGCTTTCAAAGGCTTTTCAGGAACTTCCCGATACGGGAGAACTGGTTCACTGGATACAGACCAATGTTAAAAAGAACAAAAGTACCGCCTATAATAAGGCCAATGCGCTGCGAAAAGAAGCGATCCTCCGTTACCGGATTAAGGGCCGGGGAAAAAACTACGGCTTTCTGGAAATAGACCTTGTTACCGGCCGTCATCATCAGATCCGCGCCCAGCTTGCTGCGCTGGGCATACATATCAAGGGTGATTTAAAATACGGCGCCAAGCGCAGCGAACAGGACGGCGGCATCCGCCTTCATGCCCGTTCCCTGTACCTCCCCGATCCGTCGGTTCCGGGTAATTTTATCCGGGTAAGCGCCGATCCTCCCCGGCGGGATAAACTCTGGACGGATTTTGCCGATGGGGCGCCGGGCATAGCTCACAAGCCCTGATGCGGGCCGGTAATTTCCTGTTATATAAGGAGTTACAGGCACGCTCAAAAAGCCTTCGGCGTTAGGTGAATAATCCGTCCCGCCCTGAAGGCCCTGGTACGGATCTGCGC
>JAISDG010000068.1 GCA_031265015.1 Spirochaetaceae bacterium
TTTCAAATATCGACGAATCCGCCTTGAAGCGGATTACCGTCCCCCTGCCGCCGAGAGCGGGCCGGGTTCCTTCGGAACCGGAACCCGGCCCGTCCTGTGTCCCGGCAAGCCGGGACACAGCCCATGGGGGAAGCGTTTCCGCCTCTTTGGTAGGTCCTTCGGCTATACCGAGCCTGTAACGCTGGAGGTGAACCTTTTCCCCGGTAAACACCCAGGCTTCGCACCATTCCGAGAGGGCGTTTACCACCGAAACGCCAACGCCGTGCAGGCCGCCTGAAACCTTGTAGGACTTTTTGTCAAACTTGCCGCCGGCATGGAGCCGGGTCATAACCAGTTCCAGGGCGCTTACATGCTCCGTCGGGTGCATGTCAACCGGAATGCCCCGGCCGTTGTCCTCGACCCGGACTATGTCACTGCCTTCAAGCACCACAAGAATCGTGTCGCAATGCCCCTGCATCGCCTCGTCTACCGAGTTGTCTACAACCTCATATACCAGATGGTGAAGACCGTCTATGCCTGTCGTCCCGATATACATTCCCGGCCGCTTGCGGACCGCTTCAAGACCTTTAAGAACCTGGATATTGTGAGCGGAATAGTTTGAATCCATACATCATTGTACCCGAAATGCTGTGAAAAAATCTACGAACCGCCTACCCCTCGGCGAATGAAAACTTCGTACGAGTTGTTTCCGTGACGGATTTGGGTTATACTCTTCACCAGGAGGCAGGACATGACCGTGACGGTTGATTTGGTGAATAGCCGCGCTCTTGATCTTTTGAAAGATTTGGAAAGTTTTAATATTATCCGGCTAATCAGCCCTGTTACCGAAAAAGATGTTGACCGCGACGCCGAGCCTTGTCCTCTCTGTGCGATGTATCACGAACCCAACGAAAAAACTATCGCCGCAATGGAGGAAGGAGACGCTATTGTACGGGGCGACATTCCGTCTCCGGTCTTCAATTCCTTTGAAGAATTTTTACAGGATCTGAAAAGCTAAACGGTGCTGACCCCAAGACGAAGCGGCGCCTTCAAGCAGGAATACGCCCTGGCGGAACGGCGGGGCAGAGATATGAGCAAGTTGGACAAGGTCATGGAGATGCTTGTCAAAGAACAGCCCCTGCCGCCGGATCGTCTGGATCATCCCTTGCACGGCAGCTACAGCAAATACCGTGAATGTCATATCCAGGGCGATTGGGTGCTTATCTACCGGATTTACCCTGCGGAGCGGCAGATTGTTTTTGATCGCACGGGAACCCATTCCGATTTGTTTAAAAAATAAGACACATGCGCTGTAACAATATGCCCGGGCGGAACCACTACCTGCGTACATGCACGATAGTCCCCAGGAAGCCGGGTAAGGTTGTGGATAAACTGTGGATAAACCGGGGACTTTTCCGGTTTTGGGTCAAAGTGAATCACCCCATCCGGCGGTTCCTGTAAAACGGCTTTTTAAAGCATATAATTCTTTGCTGTACAAAGAATTATATGCTTTTTACTAATCATGTATTAAGGGCGGGCGGGAAAAAAACTGCCTTTTTTCGTTTTTCCGGTATTTTCAATTGTGATAAAATTGTGGATAATGTTCTTCTATGCCGGAAAACAGCAGCCACGAACTTATCTGGAACGAGACCCTAAACCAGATAAAAGGGGACCTGGAAGAGCAGGAATTCCTCACCTGGTTCAATTTAGAGTTCCTTAACGCCGACGAAAACACCTTTACCGTTTCCGTTCCATCGGCTTTTTACCTGGATCAGGTTACAAAACGCTATAAATCCTACATCGAAGGCAAAATTGAAGAACTCATCGGCAAGAAAACGGCCTTAACGCTGGTTATAAAACCGAAAAATCCCGAAAAAGAGAGCCAGGCCGCCATTGCGAGGCAAAAACCGGATTCTTCCGGCGCAAAAAACAGCGCGGAAAAGGCCGTTCCGGCAAAAAAAAGCCCCCATTCCCAGCTGCGTCCCGATTACACGTTTGAAAGTTACATCATCGGGGACAACAACAGCTTCGCGGCCAACGCCGCCCAGGCCATCGCCCGCAATCCCGGAACGGCCTACAATCCGTTCCTCATTTACGGCGGCGCCGGCCTTGGGAAAACGCACCTGATGCAGGCCATCGGCAACTACATTCACGAAAATTCAAACATTTCGGTGATTTATGTCTTTGCCGAAACCTTTACCAACGAATTTATCGCCGCCATCAACGGGGGAGAGCGGGCCAAGGCGGCTTTCAAGAACAAATACCGGTATGCCGACGTGCTCCTTATCGACGACATCCACTTTTTACAGGACAAACAGGGTACCCAGGAAGAGCTTTTCTATACGTTTAACGCCCTTTCCGACGCCAACAAACAGATGGTTTTTACCTGCGACCGGCCGGTCTCGGAACTGAAGAATTTTAACGAACGGCTCCGTTCACGGGTAGGAAAAGGCCTTAATGTGGACCTGCAACCGCCGAATTATGAAACCCGCTGCGCCATCCTCAGGAAAAAGGCCGAAACCATAGGCATCGACATACCCGACGAGGTTATCGCCCTGGTAAGCAAGAACATCTCCACCAACGTCCGGGACTTGGAAAGCGCCCTTAACACCCTTTCCGCTTATGTGCAGCTTTTGGGGAAACCCATTACACTGGGAACGGCCCAGGAACGACTTAAAGACATGTTTGCCTCGCCCAGGCAGGCAAATATGTCGATGGAAACCATACAGCGGGTCGTCGCCGAGGAATTTCACCTTTCCCTGAACGACCTTAAAGGCAAAAAAAAGACCCAGAACATCGTTTATCCCCGGCAGCTTGCAATGTTTATCATCAGGGAAATAACCGAATATACGACTACCGAAATCGGCCAGGCTTTCGGCGGCCGGGATCATACCACGGTAATGCATGCTTGCCAGAAGATAGAAGAGCGTATCAAAGCGGAACCTTCAATGGATTCTACGATTCAAAGCCTTATAAGGGCGGTAAAAGACTATAGCGCCAAATCTTGAAAACATGTTAAAATAATGCTTAAGGTCTGTGTATAAAAGGCCGGGAAGTGAATTTGTGGAAAAAACCGCGGTACTTATCAAGCTTTTGTTGAAAGTGTAAGTTTTTACACTATAATGATATAACGGGGTTTTCCACATATAAGCGGACTCTATTATTACTACTGCTTTTTTATATAAATTTATATATAAAGGCAGATGAGAGGATAACCATGAAATTTACCTGTGAACGAAACGTTCTCCTAAAAGAAGTCTCCATAGCCCAGGAAATAATTTCCTCAAAGAACGCTATTTCGATACTTTCTAACATTTATCTTGAGGCAGAGGATTCTGTTCTTATAATCAAAGCGACGGATATCAAAGTTAACTTTGAAACCCGCCTTCCTGTTGAGGTTGAGGAAAAAGGGTCGACGACGGTTTTTGGAGAGAAGTTTTTGGGAATTTTAAGTTCTATTCCCGACGGAGAGCTTGAATTTGAACAAAAGGACATCAACATTGTCATAAGACCCCGGACAAAGAAAGTCAAATTTCAGCTAAGATGTATAGCGTCGGAAAAATACCCTGAATTTCCCGTTTTTAGCAGGGAAAGGTTTTTTGAGATTCCGGTGCGTGATTTTAAGAATATGATACAGCAGACGATCTTTGCCGTTTCCGATGATGAAACTCGTTATTTTATGAACGGCGTTTTCTTCAAAAAAGAAGGGGATAAGATTATAATGGTCGCTACGGATGGAAGAAGGCTTGCTTATGTTGAAAAATCTGTGGGCGATATAGAAGATTTTGGTGGGGTTATTATTCCGCCTAAAATACTCGGGATTTTGATGAGACGTGCCGGGGATGAAGGACTTATAGGAATTTCTATAACCGATAAAAATGTGTTTATTATTTTCGGGTCCTACAGTCTTTCTTCCGTTTTGATTGACGGACAATTTCCCAATTATCAGCGGGTTATTCCGGAAAAGCAAAATTATTCCTTTACGGTAAACCGCCTTGAAACCCTGGAAGCCCTTAAGCGGGTTTCTCTTTTGGTTGAGCAGAAATCGCGGCGGGTGTATATGGGCCTTGCTCCCGGCGTTATGTCGGTTTCTTCCGAAGAAAGCGACATCGGAAACGCCAGGGAAGAGATACCCTGCAAATACGACGGTGAGGAAGTGTCGATAGCCCTTAATTATCGCTATATTGAAGAGCCGTTTAAGGTTATAACAGATGAAGAAATTTGCGTACATTTTACCGAAGCGACCAAGGCTATTACGATCAAACCCGTGCCGGAAAAGGACTTTTTTCATATCGTTATGCCCATGAATCTGGATTAGTGTGTTTAAGTCTCTGCGTACCGTATCGTTTCGCAATCTCGCCGATACCGATACCGACGTTTCCGGTACGGATGTTTTTCTTGTCGGAGAAAACGGACAGGGAAAGACCAATTTTCTTGAAGCTCTGTACTTTTGCGCCTACGCGTCGTCGTTCCGCGGCGTAAAAGACGGCGATCTTGCCCGGATGGATTTGCCGGAAGGAACGCGGGATTTTTCCGCTGCCACGGAGCTTTGTTCGCCGGAATCCGTAATAAACAGGACAATTCTGGTAAAATACGAAAAATCGCGAAAATCAATCGTTCTTGACGGAAAAAAGATAGAAGATCGCAGGGATCTTCTTGAAACTATTCCCTGCGTGGTTTTTTGCCATGAAGACATGGAATTTGTTTCGGGCAGTCAGGAACGCAGGCGCTGGTTTTTTGACCAGACCCAAAGCCTTTACGATCCGGTTTATCTTGACGATCTTCGGAAGTACAAACGGGTTCTTAAAACACGGAACGCGATACTCAGGGATTGCCGTTTTGGCCTTTCCGGCCGTTCCGCCGCGGAAGCCGTTCTTGATGCCCTGGACCTCCAGCTTGCCGAGTACGGCCTGCGGCTGATGGAAAAACGGCGGAAAGAAGCGGAGCGCTTTTCCGCCGTTTTCGGCGCCCTGTACGGGGAGGTATCCGGCATTGACGGCATCGGCGTCACGTACCTGTCGTCCTGGAAAGAGTCCTCCCGAAAGCAGGCCTTGCCGGAGCCTTCCGCCGTTGCCGGATACCTTGCCGCCCGGCGGGAGGTGGACATAAGCGCCGGCTTAACCGCCAAAGGCCCCCACCGCGACCGTTACCTGTTTATCCGGAACGGCCCCGGCGAAACGTACCGGGACGGGGACTTTTCCGGCGCCGCGTCTACCGGGCAGCGGCGCCTTCTGGCGCTGCTGCTCCGGGTAGCCCAGGCCCGGTGTTTTTCCGAGAACAGCGGAAAAACACCGGTCCTGCTGCTGGACGACGTGCTGCTGGAACTGGACGGGGAAAAGCGGCGGCGGTTTCTTTCGGTAATGCCTGCGTATGAACAGGCTTTTTTTACATTTCTTCCCGAGGAACCCTATAAAAGATATTGCCGATCCGATACGCTGGTTTATCACGTTTCCGACGGTGTTATAAGCGAATCTTAAGGCTAAGGGACAGAGGATAGATGAAAAGAGCCGGCGACATTATGGACGCCTTTTTTGACGAGGCAACCATACAAAAGGCCAAAGAGTACGGAACGCTTTTTGCTTCGGCTTCCTGGGCAGCCTTACTGGAAAACTGCGGGCTTTCCCAGGGGATTCCCCACTCGCAGATCGCGGATCTGGAACGCGCGGTACTGTTAATAGAGGCGGATCATCCCGGCTGGATTCAAATCTTTCAGACTAAACAGAAGGAACTGCTTAACGCGGCCAGGAGGCGGTTTCCCGAACTTGGCCTGGCGGGAATAAGTTTCCGGCTTGCCCGGGGACCGTTATTCAAAACCGGCGGGAAACCGGAAGGATCCGCCGAAACGGAAATACCGCCCGGACAGGACCCGCAGAATATTGTCGAAGGACCGGTTGAAGAGACTGAGAAACCGGCCGAACCGGGAATCTCCCGGCAGCATGTAAACATCGACGCCATACAGGATGAAAAGCTCCGGACCGCCTTAAAAAAGCTGGAGCGGAGCATTCGTGACCGGAGTACAGAAAAAAGAACGGTGTAAACAGGATCCGCCGGGCCGGAACAGAATTCCGGCCTGCCTTTACCGGCGGGGCTTGTCGATAGCTTCGTTTACCTTTAGTTTTCGCCCGTCAAATTCAGCGCCGTTAGCGCCCGCGATAGCCGCTTTTGCTTCTTCATCACTGCCCATTTCAATAAAACCAAAGCCCTTTGAATAGCCGGTGTCCCGGTCGGTAATAAGTTTTACCGATTCCACATTGCCGAAACCGGCAAAATAATTACGGAGAGTTTCTTCCCCGGTCTGGTAGGAAAGGTTTCCTACATAGAGTTTCTTAGCCATTAGTTGACCTTACAGAGCTTGAAGAAAAAAGTCAAGTAGCTTTATAGTAGGGTGCATGAGAGGAATTGGCAAAAAATCCATGGGGTCCGAAACCGCGGAATTTCCCCGGCCCTATCCCCTGCGGTATACCAGGCTGGGGATGATTTTTATGAGCCCCGAAGACGACTGCGGCGCCGTGGTAGACGCCATGCTTGCCTCGGGGTACACGGAGGAATTTTGCCTTGCCCTGGACTGGGACCTGTCTTTTATTGCCCGGCTTATGAAGGCCGGGTTCCTGGTGATGTCTGAAAGTTTCCATGATGAGGGGAACGGTAAGCAGGATATTGTCCTTCCCAAGCTTCACCTGGTCCGATCCGTTCTTTTTTTCCCCCGGCTGCACGTAAAAAAAAGCATCCGCCGGTTTCTGGACCGGTATGAACTGCGCTTTGACACAGATTTTGAGATTATCGTCCGCAAATGCCTGGACACCCACGGGGACGGCTGGTTAACCGCCGCCCTGGTGCGGTCGCTGTTTGCCCTGCGGAAAAAAAGCCCGAAAGCGGCCGGGCAGGGGTCCTTTCCCCGGCCCGTATCTTTTGGGGTTTACCGGGATGGTGAGTTAAAGGCCGGGGAATTCGGCGTTATCTGCGGCCGGGTCTATACCAGTTATTCCGGCTACCGGGACGAGGACAATGCCGGAACCGTCCAGATGATTTTAATGGTCCGCTGGCTGGAAAACGCGGGATTTGATTTTCTTGACTTTGGCATGCCCCTGGACTATAAAACCGGACTGGGGGCGCAGAACGTTACCCCGGAGGAATTTGTAAGCCTGTGGAGAAAAGCCCAGGGGCGGTAATGTGCTGTTCCGCGGCGGACAGCGCCGGAACGATCGTTCCGGTCTATAAAGGGCGCGGATCGGGGTTTTGCTTGCATGGAAGCGAAAAATATCACGGTAAAAAGGATTTATGTGCAGGGGACCCAAAAGCGGTATCCTGCGGTTACTTTTTGGCCGGAGTTCTTGCCCGGGCGTCCACGGCATTAAGGATCGCGGTAAGTTTTTCGTTGGCGATAAGGTCGATCAGCCTGGCCTCGGTGTAGCGCTTTGCCTCTTCGGAGAATCCCCCGGGGGTTACGCAGATCCCCTTGCCGGCCTTTACTTCTTTTATGTGGGAATGAAAGTCCCGGACGACCAGTTCCCCCACGGAACCCTGGCTCCGGTTAAACCGGAACATAACCACATCGGACCATTTGGGGGTATCGACTTCCGCCAGGATGTCGGCCCATTCGCTTTTATTGACCGAAATATTGGTAATCTTGACCTTGGCTTTGGAATAATAGCCCATAACGATTTTACGGCACAGGGCTATAAAATCGGCCTGGGGGGCCATAAGGTAGATTTGAAGGTTTTTATTTGCGTTAAGCTCCTGGTAACGGTTTATCAGGCTGGAGGCGTCCTTGTAGGAAGGATTAATGTTCTGTACTTCCCTTAACAGGCCGATGGCTCGTCCGATTTCCTGCTGCCGCAGGTAGGCGGTGGCAAGCCGGTATTTTAGTTCCAGCAGGACCTCCGGTTTCATGTTTTCATGCTTAAGGCCGATTTCAAGATCTTCTATGGCCTTTTCATACTGATGCTGGTTAATGTTGATCGTCCCGGAAAAGAGGCAGGCGTTGGGCCCCATCGCGGGATCCGCCCGAAGGTGGCTGAATATCTTCAGGGCCTGTTCGGTCTGATTGGCCTCGAAGTAACATTCCGCCAGGGTATAGAGCGATTCCTTATCGTCCGGGGCCAGCTCGATGGCCTTGCGGATAAAGGCCAGGGCTTCCTTGTATTTCCTGGTTTTAAAGAGGGAATGTCCCAAACCCCGAAGGGTAGGGGCGTGTTCGGGGTCCTTAAGCCGGGCCTTTTGAAAATAGTGGATGGCCTTTTCATAATTTTTCCGCTGAAACTCAAGGCTTCCCAGATGGTAATTAACTTCAAAATCGCCGGGGTTTATGACCATGGCGGTCGTTAAGGCCTTGTGGGCTTCGTTAGGCTGGTTCAGGTTGATCGCCGCAATGCCGCAGCGCTGGTTAATCATGAACTCATCCATGGTGGGATAGGTGCCGGTCATTTCGCTGAGGGTTTCGTAGGTCCGAAAGGCGGGGTCCCAGTTTTTTTCCTGGTAATAAACATCTCCCATGGCAAGCAGGGCTTCCGGATCCCGGGGATTTTGGGCGAGTTTTTTATTGGCGTCCCGGATAACGGCGTCCCGGCCCCTGTTTTTTTTCGCACCCCTGGAGCGGCCCATAAGAGATACTGCCAGTACAGCCCCGATACCTAGTATAAGTCCTGCCGCAAGGATGGGGATTATTCCGCTCATGAACCTATTATCGGAAGAAATAAATGGTTCTTCAATACAACTTCAAGACCTGTTACGGAATAGATTTGTAATGATGGACGTTTACTGGTACGGGGTAACCTGTTCTTCCCCCCGGAGCACCCGAAGTACCCCGCTTACCAGGGCCAGCATTTCGTCCTCGCCGGGAAATACGTGGACCGGAGCGAACTTGTCTACCCGCTGTTTAATCGCGCCGGTAAAGCGGGTAGAGTACGCAAGACCGCCGGTAAGGATAATCCCGTCCACCAGGCCTTCCAGGACCGCTGCCATCGCGCCGATTTCTTTGGATACCTGGTAAGCCATGGAATCCAGAACCAGCGCGGCAAACTCATCGCCGTCGTTTATCATCTTTTGTACGTCCCGGATATCGCTGGTTCCCAGATAGGCTTTCATGCCGCCCCTGCCGGTGACTTTTTCAATCATCTCCGTTTCGGTGTACTCTCCGGAAAAGCACATGTTGATGATCGGGGTGGCGGGAACAGCGCCGGTTCGTTCGGGGGTAAAGGGCCCTTCGCCGGAGAGGGCGTCGTTTACGTCAATAACTCTGCCGTACCGGTGGGCCCCGACGGTAATGCCCCCTCCCAGATGGGCCACGATAAACCGGGCATTTTCGTAGGACATCCCCAGCGCCGCGGCAAGCCGGCGGGCAATGGCCTTTTGGTTCAGGGCATGAAACACGCTGGACCGCTCCACTCCCGGCATTCCGGTAAGCTTGGCATTGCGGTCCATTTCGTCCACTACGATAGGATCCACCACATAGGCGGAGATGGCAAGCTTACCGGCGATTTCCGCGGCGATAATGGCTCCCAGGGCGGAGGCATGAATCGACGCGGTTGCGGAATGCAGGTCCTCGATCATTTTTTCGGTGATCAGGTAGGTGCCGCTTTCGATGGGTTTTAAGAGCCCACCCCGGCCGGCGATGGCGTCCAGGGAAGACAGGGGAATTCCCGCCGCATCCAGGTTTTTCATGATGCAGTCCCGCCGGAGTTCCCGCTGATTCAACACGGTTCCACACGCCGAAAGAACCGCGGGATCATGCTGTATTTTTTGGGAGATGATGCGTTTTTCTCCGTCATAGAGGCCGAATTTGGTGGAAGTGGAACCGGGGTTGATAGCCAGGATCCGCAGGGTCCCCGGCTCTTTCGGAGGCGCCGCCGGCGGCTGTTCAAGCGCCGGGGCGCTCCGGACTATGTCCTGACGGCGGCGGCGGATGACGCGCCTGCCGTCCTGGATCATGGCGGCGCTTACGACGCAGTCCAGGTTAAGGATACGGTCCATTACCTGGGCAAGCTTGGTATGGGTTCCCTCGATGTCAATTTCCATGGTAGAGGTAGGGGCCGGGGTCTGTGCCGATCCGGCGGAAGCGGGCTCGTCCTCGTCAACCACAAGGCGCTTGATGTTCCAGCCCTCATGGCGGATATGTCCGGCAACCCGCCCAAGAACGCCGGGTTTGTTGAGTACCACCAGTTCTACCCGTTCTGTTTTTGTTCCCATATTCACCATCCTTGTTATCCCTGCCGTTTGCGTACCGGTGCCGGAAACGCAAAATCGTATTTCTTACGTAAACATGCTGGTTGTTCCGGTTTTCCAGTCTTCCAGGGCTTCCAGAATCAGCCGTTCCGCTTTTTCCCAGGAATCGGCCCTGGGTCCGGAGATGCCCTTGTTGGTGGAATTGGAAAACACAATGGTCCTGTGTCCCTGATCCCGGAGATGCTGGATGTTCTGCGGAGCGTCGTCGATGTAAAGATGGGCTCCCACCGCTACCTTGTCGTTCATGAAACAGAGGTCCCAGTAGGGAATGTCATAGTTGTCCAGCCATTCCACCGTCTGGGTAATGGTGGTCTTGTGGGAGTATTTAAGAAAGAGCCGGTGGGTGATGATCCGGATCCGGATGCCCCGGCCCGAAAGTTTTCGCAGCGTTGCCGGGGCGTCCTTGATCGGCGGCATGTCCCGAAACAGATTGCGCTGGGTTACGGCAAAACGGTGGAGCCGGTCGTAGCCGCCGTACTCGGCGATGCCCCATTCCTCCAAACCGTAACCAACATCCGGCGAGAGGGATTGTACGGGCCTGTTAAGCCATTCCGCGGCGATTGTCCGCATGGCGCCGTAAAAATCCCCCACCACCCCGTCAAGATCGACGCCCAGAATAAAGCTGCTTTCGTCCACCGCGGTCCTCCGTTACAGGGTTTTTGAAATCAGGATCACCATGCTCCGGGCCTGGACGGTATACCGGTCATGGTAGAGCAGTTCTTTTTCCGTTCCCGGCGGGAGAATATCTTCCGGCGCGGACAGGGCGGTATCCACCGCCCGGACCCAGCGTTTTCCTTCCAGGGGTTCGCAGACGGCGAAGATAACTTTTTTGACGTCCGCGTTGAACATGATAAAAAAATCGTTGTCGTCCTTATCCGCCTGGATATCCGCCCTGCTGCCGTCCACCCGCATGGCCATGCAGTACCCGACGTGTTCCCAGGCAGGGGTACTTCCGTGTTCGTCAAACCAGGTAATGTCCGGGATGGCGTTATAGTTTCCGTCCCGGCCGGTATAGAATTCGGGACGCATAAAGCCGTGATGCCGCAGACGGAAGGCAATCATCTCTTTTGTAAAGCGGTACAGGCCGGAGTTCTTTTGCGGCAGCGACCAGTCGTACCAGGAAATATCGTTGTCCTGGCAGTAGGCGTTATTGTTGCCCCGCTGGGTACGGCCCATTTCATCACCCCCCAGCAGCATGGGGGTTCCCAGGGAAATCATCATGGTGGCGATAAAATTTTTCATCAGCCGTTCCCGGGTTTGTTCCACCACCAGGTCGATGGACGGGCCCTCGGAACCGTTGTTGGCGCTGTAGTTATTATCGCTGCCGTCCCGGTTGTCTTCACCGTTATCTTCGTTGTGCTTGCGGTTATACGAAACCAGATCCCGCAGGGTAAATCCATCGTGGCTGGTGACAAAATTGATGGAATGAAAGGGCTTTCTGCCGTCCCGCAGGTACAGATCGCTGGAACCGGAAAGCCTGGTTGCCAGATGCCGGGTTTGGCCGGGATCGCCCCGCCAGTAAAGCCGGATATCGTCCCGGAAACGGTCGTTCCATTCCGCCCAGCGGCCTCCGGGGAACCACCCTACCTGGTACGCGCCGCCGGCGTCCCAGGCTTCGGCGATGATCTTGGTATGACTTAAAACGGGGTCTTCCGCGATCAGTTCCAGGGTAGGGGGATTTTCCATCAGCCGGCCCTGCTGATCCCGGCCCAGGATGGAACCCAGGTCAAAACGAAAACCGTCCACATGCATTTCCGTTACCCAGTAGTGAAGGCAGTCGATGATAAGGTTTCGCACCACCGGATGATTGCAGTTAAGGGTATTGCCGCAGCCCGAGAAATTTTGATAGTACCGGCGGTTTTCGTTCAGGATGTAGTAAATCGGATTATCCAGACCCCGGAAAGAAAAGGTCGGCCCCCGCTCATTGCCCTCCGCGGTGTGGTTGAACACGATGTCCAGAATTACCTCGAGCCCCGCTTTGTGAAGCTCCCGGACCATTTCCTTGAATTCCCGCACCTGGGCGCCGGGGCGCGGATCCGAAGCGTACGAGGCCTTGGGCGCAAAAAAGGCCGCCGTGGAATAGCCCCAGTAATTGCCCAGGATTTTGCCGGTCCGGTTCATCCGGGGGTATTCCCGGTCGTTAAATTCCTGGAGGGGAAGGAATTCCAGGCTGGTTACCCCCAGTTCCTTGAAGAAGGGAATTTTTTCGATCACCCCCCGGTAGCTTCCCCGGTGTTCCGCGCCGGAACCTTCCCGGGCGGTAAGGCCCCTGATGTGGGTTTCGTAGAGTACGCTGAACCGCAGGGGATAATTCAGGGGCAGATCCCCCTGCCAGTCAAAGGTATTGTTCACTACCACGCCGCGGGGCTGAACCTGCAGGTTGTCCCGGGTGGAGCAGGAAAGATCCCCCCGGGGATCCTCCGGATCATAGCCTAAGGATTCGGTCATGTCCCATTCGCCCATGCCGGCAAGGGCTTTCGCGTAGGGGTCGATCAATCCCTTGCGGGAATTAAAACGGAATCCCCGTTCGGGAGCATAGGGCCCGTCTACCCGGTACAGGTAGCAGGCCCCTTCCGCAAGGCCGTTCACATGGTAGTGCCAGATGTCGCCGGTTTTGTTTTTTTGCTTATCCAGTTTTATTTCCCTGCGGGGACTGTCTTTTTCCGCGCTGTCAAAAAGCACCAGCGTAACCACTTCCGCATGACGGGAAAAAAGAGAAAAATTTACTCCCCTGCCGGTAAGCACCGCTCCCAGGGGCAGGGCTTTTCCGGTTTCCACCACATAATCCGTCATACTATGAATATACTACGGAAAGGTCTCGGGAATCACCATCCTTGGTGATTCCCGGGATCGGAGTTCGCCTACGGCGAACTCCACCCTATCCGCCATGGGCGGACAGGCAATGGTTACAGCGGCATCCATGCCGCCGTCCTTTCGGGCGCAATCACCAGGGAGGGCGCGCTTGTTACTGCAAGAAATCGGTGTTAGCCTGTATTCGAAACAGGAGGCGTCCTGATGAAAGCGGTTTTCCGGTTAACGATTCTCTGATGCCCCAGGCCACCGCTGCGAATGAAAGGAGTTTTCCTGTGAAAAAGGCAAGAAAGATGATTGTTCCGGCCACGCTGCTGCTTGCCGCGGCGCTGTTTTCCTGCTCCGCCGCGGACGGGATACTACGGCTGGATGCGGAGGGGTACTACATCCGCGGTAATATGTATGCTGATAAAGGGGACTATGACCGGGCTATTGCTGAGTACAGCGAGGCAATACGGGTAGACCCGGATGACGCGGTGGCATATTACAACCGCGGCGTTGCGTATTACCGCAAGGGGGACTACGACCAAGCCATTGCCGACTACAACGAAGCGATACGGGTGGACCCGGATTTTGTGGCGGCATATAACAACCGCGGTAATGCGTATGCCGGTAAAGGGGACTATGACCGGGCTATTGCCGATCACAGCGAGGCAATACGGATGGACCCGGATGACGCGGTGGCATATTACAACCGGGGCAACGCGTATTACGACAAAGGGGACTATGACCGGGCCATTGCCGAGTACAGTCGGGCGATACAGCTGGACCCGAATCGTACGGAGGTGTATTTTAACCGCGGCAATACGTATTACGTCAAAGGGGACTACGACCAGGCCATTGCTGACTACAGCGAGGCAACACGGCTAGACCCGGACGATGCGGTGGTGTATGTCGGTCGCGGTGTCGCGTATAGCGATAAAGGGGACTATGACCGGGCCATTGTCGAGTACAGCCGGGGAATTCGGCTGGACCCGGACAACGCGCTGGCGTATTACAACCGCGGTAATGCGTATGCCTGTAAAGAGGACAATGATCGGGCCATTGCCGACTACGGCGAGGCGATCCGGCTGGACCCGAATTTTGCACCGGCGTATTACAACCGAGGCAACAAGTATTACGACAAAGGTGACTACCGGCGCGCCCGGGCGGACTGGGAACAGGCCCTGTTGCTTGATCCCGGTGATGCCGATGCGCGGGCTAATCTGGAAACACT
>JAISDG010000085.1 GCA_031265015.1 Spirochaetaceae bacterium
CCAATGATTAACGCTCCCATCAGGCTGGACGATCCCCATGCCAACGAATTCCTAGCCCTTAACAACGGCAAGGATACCGACGCCCGCTTTGTGTGGCCCAAATTCCTCGATCTGTACGCGCCGATGAATCAGTCGGTGATCAAGGTTTTGAAAGGTGAGCAAACCCCGCAGCAAGCCGCCAACGATATGGAAACGACCGCCGCGGCCCTGCGTTAGAGGATCACTTAAAAAACCGTACCTGCGTGAGGCTGTTCCAAAACTAAAGTTTTGGAACAGCCGGCCTGGATTTAGGTATTCCCGGAAGGAGCTATGGCCGTAAAGCATCGGAAAAATCCCACCGCGGGAACAGGAACCCTGTCATCATGGCTGCCGTACTTACTGCCGGCTTTGGGGTTTTATGTGGTATTTATGGCCTGGCCGCTCCTCAATTCACTAGCCTTGAGTTTGTATACCGGTTCGGCCGGTATCGGCCGCAGTTTTGCCGGGCTTGACAATTTCATCAAACTCTTTACCGTACCGCAGTACGCTGAACGGTACGGGGGCGCTTTTGTCCATACCGTTTTCTTTTTCCTTATCCATCTGGCGGTTCAAAACGGCCTCGGTATTCTTTTCGCCGTCCTGCTGACGGGCAAAAACCTCAAGGGCCGGGAGTTTTACCAAACGGTGATTTTTATTCCGGTAACGCTGGCGGTCCTGGTAACCGGGTATCTTTGGAAGCTCCTGCTTAACCCGGTGTGGAGCGGTCCTTTTTTCCAGCAGCTTCATCTGAACTTCCTTGTCCGGCCCTGGCTGGGGGACAGGTTTACCGCCCTCCTGTGCGTGTCCCTGGTTTCCTGCTGGCAATGGATGGGCATCCCGACCATGATGTTTGTCGCCGCCCTGCGGAACATCAGGGACGATTATTTTGAAGCGGCCTCAATTGACGGGGCAAACCCGATACAGGTATTCCTGCATATCAAATTTCCCCTGCTTAAACCCGTGGTGGGTATGATCGCCATCCTTACCTTTGTTAATAATTTCAACGCCTTTGACGTAGTTTTTGCTATGGAGAACGTCAACGGCGCCCCGAATTATGCCACCGACCTTATTGGAACACTATTTTACCGGGTGGGGATTGCCGGTCAGCATCCGGTGGGTATCCCCGATCCGGGACTGGGCGCGGCTATCGCTACCATTACCTTTTTTGTGCTTTGTCTTGGGGTCATACCAACCCTGCGGGCAACCCAGGGGAGGGATTAGATGAAATACGCCTCCATGGAACGGCAGGACCGGCATATTCCGTCCCACATCATATTGGGTATCTGGGCGTTAATTGTGATCTTTCCCCTCTGGGTGATGATAATCAACTCCTTCAAAGACCGGCTTTCGATTTATCAAAATCCCTTCGGGCTTCCGAAAAAATGGAACATCGCCAATTACGGGATGATTCTTTCCGATGGTGATTTTTTGGGTTATTTCAAAAACAGTTTTATCGCCGTAATTCTATCCCTGGTTATCCTGCTTCTAACGGGCGCTTTGGCAAGTTATGCCCTGGCAAATTGGCGGGGCAGGATTTCCCGGGCGCTGTACTTTTTCTTTATCGCGGGGATGATGCTCCCTATAAAAATCGCCTCGATACGGCTTTTGGAGCTGGTTAAATTGCTGGGACTGCTTAACACCGTTTGGGCGCTTATCCCGATCTATGTAGCTATGGGCATACCGGTCGCCGTGTTTGTTTTAACCGAATTTATCCACGCCATACCCTACGAATTGACCGAAGCGGCCATTATCGACGGCGCGGGGCGTTTCGGTGTTTTTGTGCGGATCATCAGTCCCCTGCTGCGGCCGGCCCTGTCCACCGTCGCTATTTATAACCTCGTTCCCTTCTGGAATGACCTCTGGTTCCCTCTGATCTTTATCAACGACGACCGGGCCAAAACAGTGCTTTTAGGGGTAACCCGGCTTTTCGGCCAGTATCAGACCGACTGGTCCAAGGTGCTTGCCGTCCTGACCCTTTCGGCCATTCCGGTTATCGCCCTGTATTTAATGGCCAGCAAACAATTTATCAGGGGACTTACCGCCGGTGCGGTAAAGGGCTGATTCTCGCCTAGGACTAGGAGAAGCACATGGCTATGATGACCGAAGAAGAAGCGGACGCCCTGGACGAACTGTTGACCAGGACAACACCCCCGGTAAACCCCTCGGTGCGTGGTATAACGGCCCGGAAGGGCTTTACTATGATGACTGTGGACGATTGGTCCGCCGAATATATCACCGCCAAAGCCCTGGCTACCGGACAGTCACCGGAGGAGATTATTCATGCCCTGGTACATAACGCCATTAAAGATTCCGCCTAGCGGCGCAACGGGAGCGCAGGGGTGACAGAACATGAAGAAATCATCCTGTTATGTGACAGGCCCTAAAATTGCGTCAATCTCGGTCAGTTCCGTTTCGGAAAAATTCAGGTTATTCCGGGCTTCCAGATTCTCCCGGATCTGCGCCAGGCTGGATGCTCCGATGACCAGAGATGTCATGGCGGGGCTGCGCAGGTTCCAGGCCAGAACCATTTGGCTCAGGGTCTGACCGCGCCGTTGAGCCAGCTTATCCAACTGCCTTGCCTTGTCTACCTTTTCTTCGGTCACTTTGTCGCGGGTGAGGAATACGCTGTTTCCATCTGCCCGTGAACCTTTGGGGATACCATCAAAATAGCGGTTGGTCAGCAGTCCCTGGGCAAGGGTAGAGAAGGCAATACAGCCAATGCCCTCAGCCGCCAGAACCTCCAGTAATTCCTGTTCCACCCAGCGGTTGAACATATTGTAACTGGGCTGATGGATCAGGCAATGGATGCCCAGGCTCTTCAAAATATCGCCGGCGCGTTTGGTATCCGCCGCCTGATAATTGGAAATACCCACATAGAGCGCTTTCCCCTGAGCCACGGCGGAGGACAAGGCATACATTGTTTCTTCCAGTGGCGTGTTGGGGTCGGGGCGGTGATGGTAAAAAATGTCAACGTACTCCAGCCCCAGGCGCTTCAAACTCTGATCCAGGCTGGACAACAGGTACTTTCTGCTGCCCCACTCACCGTAAGGCCCGGGCCACATATTGTAGCCGGCTTTGGTGGAGATAATCAGTTCGTCCCGATAGGGAGCCAGATCTTCCTTCAGTATGCGCCCGAAATTAATTTCGGC
>JAISDG010000133.1 GCA_031265015.1 Spirochaetaceae bacterium
AAGTTTGACGGTCCCCTTACTATTGATCTGGGCAGTGACAGCGATACAGACACCGTTTATATTTACAGCAGCGGCGGCGGTATGTTAACCATTACCAACTTTAATACCGCGCATGACAAACTGCACCTTCAGGCTGCTACGGGTATTCCTGCCGTAAGCGGCGGTAATATAGAGATTACCCTGCCTGAATGGGGGAAGGTCATACTGGCTGGGGTATCGGATACCAATTACGGCAGTTATATACTCAAGGATTTACCATAGGTATGCCAGAAACGGTAACGCCAAAAGTTAAATTTCCCATCGCCATCAAACTGGTTACCATCATTACCGTATTGCTGCTGCTTTCTCTGGGGGCGATTACCATCCTGGTGTCCTACATGGTAACGAGGGATGTACAGATTACCGCGGAAGAAAACAATTTTTCCGTAAACCGGCAGTCCGCTTCGGAAACGGAACGGACCCTTTCCGCCATAGGGTCCGCGGTTTTTGTTCTGCTGGAAATTATCCAGGATACCGCGCGGCCGGAAACGGAGGATTTGATTGGACGGGACAGTTTTTTTAACCACAACGAGCAGGTAGCCGCGATTATCGTGCCGGGTTTTCTGGAACTTGTTAATCAAGGCTATTTCCGGGCCAACGAGCTGGACAGCGGACTGCCGCATCAATTTCTTGATCAGCAGACAGAGGCCCTGCGGCGCTGCGCCGCCGGGGAAACAATACTGCTCAATGCCGCTCCGTTTTTTCAATCCGCGGCGCTGGTCATGCTTTGTCCCTTTAAGCGGGGAGAAAATGCCTATGCGGCGGCGATCTTTTTCAGTTCCGATTCCCTTAACGACAATTACGGTCAGGGGGTTAATTCTTCATTTCTGATTAACGATACGGAGGATGTCCTAATCCATTCCGACTATGAGATGGTCAGGGGAGGGGCAAATCTGGCCGATCATCCTTTTGTCGAAATACTCAGAGACAGCACGGAAACCAGCCTGCAAACCCTCTATACAGATAAAGATGGTAAACGCTATTTTGGGGCTTTTCAAAAGCTCACAATTGGCAGCGCGGCACTGGTTACCATCGTGGAATACGACAAGATTTTTGAAGGGATCGTTACTACCACCCGGCGGAATATTTATTTAACCGGAGTAGTACTTTTTGCATCGATTATTCTTATCTGGCTCTTTTCCAAAACCATTTCCGGTCCCCTGAAAGTCCTTACCGCCGCGGCGGGGGAAATTGAAGCGGGCCGTTTTGATCTTGAGCTGATGCCCGGAACAAGGGACGAAATCGGCGTCCTCACGGCAAGTTTCGGCAGAATGGGCAGCGCCCTGGGGATCTTTGGCCGTTTTACCAACCGGGATATCGCCATCCGGGCCATGCGGGGCCAGATTCATCCCGGCGGCGAACCGAAGAACGCCACCATCCTTTTTTCCGATATACGGAATTTTACCTCCATCAGTGAAAAGTTTTCCGAACACTTAGGCGGCGCCGCGTCCGATAGACTTGTCCGCTGGCTTAACGAGTATCTTACCCGCATGGTCAGCTGTGTGGAAAAAACCGGCGGCGTGGTGGACAAGTTTATCGGTGATGCGGTCATGGCTCACTGGGGGACCGCCTATACTGCCGGCAGTCCCGAACACGATGCGTTAAACTGCGTCCGCTCCGCCCTTCTGATGCGGGCGGCTCTGTACGAATTGAATAAAAAACGGGAACCGGGCGATGCCGCAAACCCGGTTATCAAAATAGGCTGCGGCATTAATTCGGGTATGGTTACCGCGGGGCAGATCGGCTCCACCGAACGGATGGAATATACCGTTATCGGCGACGCGGTAAACCTGGCAAGCCGGACGGAAGCGCTGAACAAGCCCCTGGGTACGGATATTCTGATTACGGAAAATACCTGGAACCTGGTTGGCCGGTACCTTATTACGGAAGAAATGCCGCCGGTCACCGTCAAGGGAAAGGAAAAATCCATCCGCCTGTTTGCGGTGATCAACCTCAAGATAAAAAAGGGAACCCAGCCAAAACCTCGTACCCTGGATGAGGTACGCCGTTCTTTGGGAATTGATCCCCCCGATATGTACAAGGTCAACATCAATGCGGAAGAAAAAAAATACACCATCGGCTCCGGCGGCTGACAAGTCCCGGCGTTTCCCTGCCGCCGATGCTGCCGTTTATTTCCTCTGCGGAGCGGGGATTGCCGTATGCCTGTGGCTTTTTTTTACCGACCTGAACAAAAGCCTTGTACAGCTGGACAAAACTCCCATTGCAACCATTTCCTTTAAATACAAGGCGGCCCAGCGCCGTATTACCGACCGCGTTCTCTGGGACAGGCTGCAGCAGCATTCCCCGGTCTATGCCGGCGACCTTATCCGTACCGCGGATCTTTCCGAAGCAACCGTTTATTTTCCCGGCAGAGCCGAAATCGATTTGCTGGAAAACAGCATTATCCAGGTATTTCCGGAACGCATTGATCTTGCCTGGGGAGATGTCAGCCTGGCCGCGGAGTTAAAGGGCGTTATCATTACCTGCGGGGGAAACACCCTGGACATTGTCCCCGGCACGGTGGCCACTATTAGTTCCGGAGAAGAGGGCTTTAGCCTGAATGTCATTGAAGGAACGGTCCGGCTGGATTCCGGTTCGGGATTCACGGACATTCCGGCAGGAACCGCCCTTATCCTTGATTCCCGGGGTACCGCGCTTGTTCGAAGCTGCGCCGTCCCGGTAAGCCCCCTGCCCCAGGCAAAATACCTGGTTCAGGAAAACGCCTTTGTTCATTTTTCCTGGAATACCCTGAACTACCAAAGCGGTGAAAAGACACGGCTTGAAGTTGCGGAAGACCGGCGTTTCTCCAAGCCGGTTTTAAAGACCGATATAGACGGGTCGGAAACCACCGTTTCCCTGGAAGCGGGAAAGTGGTGGTGGCGGGTTTATCCGGCGGAAAGCCGGACCCTGCCTGCGGGGATCAAACTATCGCTGATTGACGCCGTGCCGCCGGCGCCAATTTCCCCCAGCGGGGACGCGCTTATCCGGTACAACACCAGGCTTCCCGAGATCCGTTTTATATGGTCGGAAACTCCGGAGGCATCGTCCTATATCGTCGAAGTTTCCGCGGATGCGGCCTTTACCCTGCCGGTTATACAAACCCAGGTGCAGCGATCCTTTTTAAATTCCAGGCTGGAAGCGGGCCGCTGGTACTGGCGGGTACGGCCCGTATTTTCGGGATCCTTAACAGGAACGGTGAATGATTCCGGAACGGCCTCTTTTATAATTGAACAGACCGGCGAACTTGCGGCGCCTCTTCTTAACGCGCCGCCGGACGGCAGTTTTTTCAGCATCCTCCCGGAACGGCAGAACGCCTATTTTTCCTGGAAGCGGGAACCGGAGGCGGCGGCCTATACGATTTATATTTCAAAAAACCCCGATGTCAGCGGTCCCGTTATTTCTGAGACAGTACAGCAAAATTACCTTATGTACGGATCCGGGGAAACCACCCTGACCGAAGGCGTTTACTATTGGGGAGTAACCCGGACCAATTCCGCGGGCAGCGTCTCTCCCCTTTCCAGAATATTCAGTTTTACCGCCGGCGTTAATCCGCCGCCGGTACGAGTGCCGGCGGCATCGACAACCGCGCCGGCGGCGGCGGAAATTCTTCCGCCTGAAAGGCCCGCGCCCCCGCCGCTTCCCCCGGCCGTTCCCGTACCGGTAAGCCCCCGGAACGCTCATGTATTCGGCGCCAAAGAGATCCTGAATTTAGAACGGATTGACTTTCGGTGGACCGAAACGACAGGGGCGGAGGCTTATATTTTTACACTCTACAAAACGGGACCGGACAATACCCGCAGGGAAATAGTCCGTACCCGGCAGCGGCAGACTTTCTGCTCCGTATATCTGCAGCAGCTGGATACCGGCACATTCATGTGGCAGGTTGAAGCGGTACAGCGCGCCGGAGGCATTGAAAGAAGCAGCGCTCCGGGGCAAAGCTCGTTCACCATCGACATACCCCTTCCCGGCGAAATCAAATTCTACGACCCGGGACCGCTCTATGGCAATTAAGGTACGGGGAATGGGACGCGTGTGCGCGGCGCTTATAATGAGCGTTATCCTTGGGGTCACTGTTTTTTCCCGGGAAGAGGACCCTGCCGTATTCACGGCGGAAGAAAATACCAAAAAATTTTATTCCTACCTCCGGGAAGAAGACGGAAGTTTTATCCAGCATCTTTCCTGGCAGGGCGCTGAATACGTACGGCATTACGAAGTTGTCATTGAGCGGAAAGAAGGAAACGGCTACATCGAAGTATTACGCGAAACCACCGGGGAAACATTTATCGAATTTTCATTCGGCGCCGGTTCGTACCGCTACCGGGTACAGGCTTACGATCTTTTAAACCGGCCTTCGGGAAACGCTCCCTGGAAGGATTTTACCATTATCCCCGTACAGTCCCCCGGGATAAACGGCTTTTCTCCCGGCAAACTAAAATCCCCGGCCCCGGATTTTTTCGTTTCCGCCGGTTATGCTCCCCTGGTTCCCCTGTACGGCAATCTTTTCGATCTGTTTGACACCATTCATTTTCCGGGAGCCTATGCCAGGGTTGGGTTTGTTCCCTTTAAAACGGACTTTGGCAGCTTCGGCTTTGAACTTAATCCCTTTTGGGATTACCTTGCCATAAGCCGGAACGATTACAAGGGAACAAGCCACCTGGCGGGAATCCATGTCAACGCGCTGTATCAAAAAGGCCTTCCCCTGGAGACGATGTTTATCAATGTCAGGCTGGGAGGAGGCGTTACCTCGCTGCTTGATTTTCACTTTACCTATGCAACCGGTGCATCCCAATCAATGAACGGCTTTTATATTTCCGCCGGAGCGGATATATCTTTCCAGTGGTTCTTTTTCCGTTCCTTTTACCTTGAAGCGGGCCTGGCCTACCGCCATATCATCACCCCCGGGGAGCCGTTTCAGCAGGGGTATATCAGTCCCTTTGCGGGCATTGGCATACAGCTGTAACTCCTCCGAAAACCGGCGGCTCTTTTTATTCTTTCTCTATTTGCAGCAGTATACCGTCAAGG